>JAGQUU010000276.1 GCA_020438345.1 Solirubrobacterales bacterium
GCGCGCAGGGTTAGCTCCGGGTGGAGTTGCTTCTCGAAGCGAGACGAGGCTTCCGAGCGCAGGCCGAGTTCCCGCGAGGTACGAAGGATGTTGGGACCGTTCCAGTTGGCAGCCTCCATCAGCACGGTAGTCGTGGAGCTTGAAACCTCGGAAACGGACCCTCCCATCATGCCGCCGATGCCGGCAAGGCCGTTGCGGTCAGCCACGGTCACCATCCGGTCGGTGAGCTCGTATACCTCTCCGTCAAGGGCGGTCATTTTTTCGCCATTCTCGGCCCGCCGCACGACGAGTTCACCTTCCGGCACGAGATCAAGGTCATAGGCATGCATCGGCTGGCCGGTCAGCCACATCACGTAGTTGGTGATGTCCACAACATTCGAGATCGGCCTGAGTCCGGCCGCGATCAACCTCGCTTTCAACCAAAGTGGAGAAGGACCGACCCTGACGTCGCTGAAACCCCGGGCAGTGAACCGTGGGCAGAGGTCCGGATCGCTGACCCTGACCCGGATCCGGTCCCCAGCGTCTTCACCACTTCCACTGTTCAGGGACTCGATGTCACCGGGATCCGAGATGATTCCGCCGCCGATCGGACCTCCCTCCCAGGGAGCCACCGCGAGGGCAGCGTCGCTGATCGCATGGGCCTCACGGGCCACGCCATATATCCCGAAACAGTCGGTGCGGTTCGGGGTCACTTCCAGCTCCAGAACGGGTTCAGCCAGGGGCAGGAGCTCGATTGCCGGTGTCCCGGGAAGCGGGCCATCGTCAAGAACGAGAATTCCCTCGTGACCTTCGCCCAGCTCGAGTTCCCGTTCGGAGCAGATCATTCCGTTCGATTCGACACCGCGCAGCTTCGCCTGTTTGATCTTCATCCCTCCCGGCATTACTGCTCCGGGAAGCGCGACTGCCACTGTCTGGCCGGTCGCAACGTTGGGGGCACCGCATACGATCGTCCGCTCTTCATCACCGGTGTCTACCCGACAGACGCTCAGCCGGTCGGCGTCAGGGTGTTTCTCAACTGCGAGCACCTTGCCGATCACAAATCCCTCGGCTGAAGGAGGACCAAGAGTCACGACCCTTTCAACTTCGGTACCGGTCATCGCCATCTTTTCGGCCAGTTCCCGCGGCCCGAGACCGGGATCGCAGAACTCGGCCAACCATCCGTAGGGCACTCTCATGAGAACTGCTCCAGCATCCGTACGTCGTTGTCAAAGAAGAGCCTCAGATCGCCAACTCCATGGCGCAGCATCGCAATTCTCTCGATCCCGAATCCGAAGGCGAATCCGGTCACCGAATCGGGGTCATAGCCGGAGTCAGCGACAAACCCGAAGACATTCGGGTCAACCATGCCGGCGCCGCCCAATTCGATCCAGCCAATTCCCTTGCAGAGGCCGCAGCGTGAGCTGTCAGCCAGCGACCCCGACCCGCCGCAGCGAAAGCAGGAGACGTCGAACTCGACCGAGGGCTCGGTGAAGGGGAAGAAGTGCGGCCGCATCCGGATTTCCCGATCTGGCCCGAAGATCTCCCTCAGCATCGCCAGCAGAGTGCCTTTGAGGTCGGCAAGGGTGATCCCTTCGCCTACCGCAAGCCCCTCTACCTGATGGAACATCGGACTGTGGGTTGCGTCAGAGTCCCGCCGGTAGGTTTTCCCGGGGACGATCATGAACAAGGGCGGCGGCGCGGCTTCCATCGCCCGAACCTGCATCGGCGAAGTATGGGTCCGCAGCAGAACCTCCTCGACATGCTCGTCACTATCGACGTAGAAGGTGTCCTGGAGCATTCGGGCGGGATGGTCTTCCGGATGGTTCAGCGCGGTGAAGTTGTAGTAGTCATGTTCGACTTCCGGTCCTTCCATCACCTGATAACCGAGACCGATCATCACATCTTCGATCAACCGCCGGGTGCGGGTAATCGGGTGAATGTGACCGATCGCTCGCGACGGACTGCCAGGCAGGGTCACGTCGATCCTGTCACCGCTCAGGGACTTTTCGAGCTCGGCCGACCGAAGGCCATCAGCCTTCACCTCGATCATTTCCTCGAGCGCCTTGCGGACCTTGTTGCCGGTTCCCCCGACCGGTCCGCGCTGCTCCGGTGGCAGATCCGCGATCCCGCGCAGGATGCCGGTGAGTTCCGCTTTGCGCCCCAGGTACGTGACCCTTACCTCTTCAAGTTCGGATGCCGAACCGGCCGCTCCCACAGCCGCTTTCGCTTCGGCTTCGATTTCCTTTATCCGTTCAACCATTTCTTTCCCGGTTCAGCTTCCTGATTTTCCTGGTTTCAAAGGCCTTGCCCTGCCGGCGAAGATATCCGTTCGCAGGCGATCGCTGCCGCCGCCGCGACATTCAGAGACTGGGCTCCACCGGAGCGTTGCGGGATCGTCCACCTGACCTCACATTCCTTCAATACTCCCGGTGAAAGCCCTTCGCGTTCGGAACCGAGGCAGATCGTTGCCGGACCTTCCATCGGTCCAGGCTTTTCACCGTCCCCGAGCACCAGGGCGATCCGCGGTGCCGGAGTAACTGCCACAGGCGACTTGAGCAGTGGCTGCGTGAATACCGATCCCATGCTGGCACGGACTGCGATAGGCGAGTACGGATCAGCAGCGCCCGGGCCGAGTACCGTAGTTCCGCCGACCAGGGCATCAGCGGTGCGAATGATCGTCCCCACATTGCCGGGGTCGGTGACCGCATCGAGAAACAGGAATTTGCCATCGCTGGCCACCTCTTCCGGGTCTGTCCAGATCTCGGGCCAGATTCCGATCGCCCTGCTACCTGAAGAAAGGCTGGAAACGCCGGCAAGAAGATCCGGCTCGACCGTCTCGCCTTCTATCCCGCAGTCGGGGTGAACCAGCAGGGCGTACGGATCGTGCCCGGCGGCCAGGCCGGCCCGGGCAAGATCCTCGCCTTCGGTCACGAACAGACCAAGGCGCTCCCGGTGCTTCTTCTGTCCGAGTTTGCGGACCAGTTTCAGCTTTTCGTTGTTTTTGCTGGTGATCATCGGTGCATGTGTTCGGCGTTTTCGATCCTGAAATGAAAAAGGGCGGCTCGCTGATGCGAAGCCGCCCGGTGGGTTCAAGGTGCTGTCAGCGCGCTAGGCGGCAGCACCCTCCCGGGCGATCTCGACAAATCGGCGAAAGTCCTCACGGTCATTGACCGCGATATCGGCGAGCATCTTTCGATTGACTTCAACGCCAGCGGCGCTCAGTCCGTGCATAAGCTCGGAGTAACTCATGCCTTCGAGACGCGCGGCGGCGTTGATTCGGGTAATCCAGAGACGACGGAACTCGCGTTTGCGGACCCGGCGGTCACGGTAGGCGTATGCGCCCGACCGCATGACCTGTTCCTTGGCCAGCTTGTACGAGGAGTTCTTGCGACCGTAGTAACCCTTGGCCTCTTCAAGAACCTTCCGCCGCTTCTTGCGGGCATTTACCGAACGCTTCACGCGAGCCATTATTTGCCTCCCAGAAGCTTGTTGACACGAGGCGCATCAACGTCGGCGATGTGAGCGGGTTTGCCCATGTTGCGCTTGCGCTTCGGCGACTTCTTTTCAAGAATATGGCTGGAGTAGGCATGCCGACCACGCAGCTTGCCTTTGGCCGAGCGCTTGAAGCGCTTCTTGGCCCCTGAGTGTGTCTTCATCTTCGGCATGAGCCGGAACATTCAATCAAAATTGCC
>JAGQUU010000277.1 GCA_020438345.1 Solirubrobacterales bacterium
AAATCCGGAGCCTTCGTCCGGCTCGGCGGTCAGGACCACCTCCGAGTCGATATCGAACCCCGCCGAGCAGCTGGAACCGCAGTCGAGGCCACCGGGATCGGATGTGACGGCACCGCTGCCGTTTCCGGCCAAATTCAGGTCGAGATTCCGTTTCTGGAGCCTGAAGACCGCCTCGGCCTGCTTGTCCTGATCCATGCCCAGCGTGCACACCACTGCGCCGCCGGCGCAGAAGCCGGCCCAGTGGTCGAACTCGGATTTTGAGTCAGGGGTAGCGGTCAGGGTGACACTTGTCCCGTGGTCATACGAGAAACAACCTGCCCCGCAGTCGGAACCGGCCGGGTTGCGGCCAACCGTGCCTCCCGCCTGGCCACCAGCGCTGCCGGTGGTGATTGCCAGGTCCCGCTTCTTCAGGGCGAAGATCGCCCGAGGACCACGATCCTGGTCCATGGTCACCGTGCATGAGTCGGAGGTGGACATGTCGCATTCGTCGTCCCATTCGACAAAGGTCGAGTTGCTGTCCGGAGTTGCCGTGACCGTGTAAGTGGTGCCGTAATCGGCCTGGATCTCACATTGGTTCGATGTCGCCGAGCAATTGATTCCCACAGGGTCGGAAAGGATGGCCCCGTCACCAGGGCCTTCGCGCTCGATGTAGAGACCGCGCTTCTCCAGAGTGAAGATCGCTGACACGTTCTGCACCTGGTTCATGGTTACGGTGCAGGGACCGGTGCCCGAGCAGGGACCGCCCCAGCCGGTGAAATCGCTGCCGGTGTCCGGGGTAGCAGTCAAGGTGATCTCCGTGTCATACGGATAGTCGGCGCTACAAGTCGCACCGCAACTGATCCCGGCAAGGTCGGAGATCACGTTGCCTGCACCGTTTCCCGGCTTGGAGACAGCCAGCTGCCGCGGGCCGTAGTGGAACCGGGCGGAGATGGTCCGGATCGAACTCATAGTTGTGGAGCAGGTGAGCTGGGTGCTGCCGGTACAGCCGGCGATCCACTGGTCGAAGACCGTCCCCGGGGCCGGGTGCGCGGTGACTACGACCGGCTGGTTCTCGCCGAAGTCATAGAAGCAGGCGTCATGGCCGGTGGTCTCGCCCGTGCCGCAGTCAACACCGGCCGGGGAGCTCGTGATGTAGCCGTCTCCGTAGCCGACTGCCGACGCCTGGAGGCGCCTGGTCGAGGTGACCTCGTAGGTAACCGTGGCAACTCCGTCGCCGCTGCGGACACCGGCAGCGGTCAGAAACCCGGGCGGGCCGTAGCTCGAGCCACCGCCGCCGGGCCCGCCGTTGCCATAGCCAGCCACGCTACCGCCGCCGCCGTAGTAGCCCCCGCCACCACCGCTCGGTCCGCCATCGCCGCCCTTGCCCAGAACGCCACCAGGCGACCCGCCGCCAGTCTGGCTCGCTCCGGTTCCGGAGGGGGAACAGTTCGTGTTGCTTCCGTCATACCCGGTGAGGCCGCCGCCACCTCCCCCGGCCACGAAGGTATAGAAGCTGAGGCAACTGAAGCCTCCCCCGCCGCCACCCGCGGCGACCAGGATCCGATCTGTGAGCGCGGTGCCGACGGAGCGTATGTCGGTCGCCCCACCGCCACCGTAGCCGCCGGACCCGCCGCCGTTGAAACCCCCGCCGTTGGCGACACCCTGGCCGCCGACCATGATCGTGTACTGGGTGTTGGGGGTGACCGCGAAGGAGGCCTTGGACCAACCGCCCAGGCCTGGCCGCGACGATGCCGGGTAGGGGAAGCCCCTGCCCTGAGCGCCGTTCAGTTCAAAGGTGGCCGAACTGACGCCGTAGGGCACGGTCCAGGTCTGGGCCGCTCCCGTGTAGTTGAAGGTCGTGGTCTGCGGATCGGCCGAAGCGAAGGCGGGCAGGATCAGGCTGACCCAGACCCCGGCCAGCAACGGAACTACCCCAAAAAGCCTTCTCAAAACATCCACCCCGATCTCGGCCCCGCCGCACGATTGCTCTGAACGCCTCGGTTCACCCTATTCAAACGGTCCGGCGGCCACAAGAGTCAGCGCAGGGTCTGCCCGCGAAGTCCACCGGCAAAATGTTGATCCATCCGGATCGCCTGGCTCAGGCCTCCGGTATTTCCATCCCGAAGCTTTCGAGGGTGATGCTCTCAGGCTCCGGACCACCACGAACCCCGGAGTCGAGCGCGTCGATGGCAGCGACCTCCTCACCGGTCAGCTTGAAGTCGAAAACCTGGAAATTCTCGGCAATCCTCGCGGGCTTGACTGATTTCGGGATCGCCGAGCGCCCTTCCTGGATGTGCCAGCGAAGCATCACTTGCGCTACCGATTTGCCGTAGCGTCCCGCGATGTCAAGCAGCGTCTGATCCTCGAAGGTACTCCTGCCGGAATCCCGGTAGGAGGTGATTCCGCCAATCGGCGACCAGGCCTGGGTCACGATTCCGTGCTCACGGTGAAGACTCTGAAGTTCGGCCTGCTGGAAGTAGGGATGGACCTCGATCTGGTTGACCGCCGGCACCACGTCAGTTTCAGCAAGCAGCCTTGCGAGGTGCTCGGGCATGAAGTTGCTGACCCCGATCGCCCGGACCTTGCCCTGGGCAAGCAGCTCCTCCAGTGCCCGGTAGGCCTCGAGGGTCAGGTCGAACTCCG
>JAGQUU010000278.1 GCA_020438345.1 Solirubrobacterales bacterium
CCCCGGTCTCACCGGTCCACAGGTCGGTGTAGCCCTCGGCCTCCGCCAGTTCGACGAAGTCCCTGGTATCGGCGAGTGAGACCCCAGGCAAGGGGAGGGTCAGACCCCATCGGTTAGTCGGCATGGGCGCAGCCTATCCCGCCCCCGGCGCCGCAACAGTCCCGCGCTGCCGGTGGGTCGGATTTCCGGCCGTCCGGCAGGAAATCCGACCCACCGAGCGGGAGGCGTGAGTGGGCCGCGCCTTATACCCTCTCGTCCATGGGTGTTATTTCGCATGATGTTCGTTCCGGATCAAAGCCCGACCGCAACCTGGCTCTGGAGCTGGTTCGCGTCACCGAATCAGCGGCACTGGCCGCTTCCCGGTGGATCGGTCGGGGTGACAAACTCGCGGCGGACGGCGCGGCGGTCGATGCCATGCGTGTTCTGCTCGACACGGTTCCGATGGACGGGATCGTTGTTATCGGCGAGGGCGAAAAGGATGAAGCCCCGATGCTTTTCAACGGCGAGAAGATCGGTGACGGCAGCCCGCCGGTAGTCGACATCGCGGTCGATCCGCTTGAAGGCACGACGCTGACCGCTCGCGGCTTTGGTGGCGCCCTCGCGGTGATCGCACTTGCTGAACGGGGCACGATGTTCGATCCCGGACCCTGCGTTTACATGGAGAAGCTCGCCGCTGCGTCGGAGTTCAGGGATCTGCTTTCGTTCGATGAGCCGATCGGTGAAGTGATCCGCAAGATCGGTGAACGCAAGGGCGGCGGGGCGGAAGATGTCACCCTGACGATCCTCGATCGACCCCGCCATGAGGAAGTGGTCAAGGAAGTGAGGGAATCCGGCGCCACGATCCGCTTCATCACTGACGGCGACGTACAGGCGGCCCTTCTGGCTGTCTCCGATGACACTGGGATCGACCTGCTCTGGGGGATCGGCGGCACGCCCGAGGGGGTCCTCGCCGCTGCCGCGATCAAATGCCTCGGTGGCGAGATCATCGGAAAGCTCTGGCCCCGCAACGACGAGGAACGACAAGAAGCGATAGATGCCGGTTATGACCTCGACCGAGTGCTCACCTCGGACGATCTGGTCAGTGGCAACGATGTCTTCTTCGCCGCAACCGGAGTCACGGACGGTGACCTGCTCGACGGCGTCCGGCGCCACAAGGGTTATGCCACCACGGAGTCACTGGTTATGCGTTCGCGCTCCGGCACGGTCCGCAAGGTCGGCGCCCGCCACGATCGCGCCAAGCTCCGCGAAGTCACCGGCGGCCTCTTCGGTTGAGCCGGCCTCGGGGCCGACGGCGTTTGCCTCGACCTGAAAGCTGTCTGGCAGGCCGGTAACTCCTACCGGTTGCGGCGGGAACGAAAGGGGATCACTTTGGTTTCCGCCTGCTCTTCGTTCTCTCCGGAATTCGGGTCCGCGGTTCCTTCCGGCCAGGCATCTCCGCTGATCAGCGACCGGTAAGGCTCGGCGAGGGGACGTTCGGCGGCTGCTGCCGTTTCCCTCCGGGACTGGAGTTCGGTCAGGAGCTGGGCGCGACTGAGGATTCCGTAGGGCAGGCTGCCGGTGTCGTGGTACTCATGCCGGAGCGAGTTGATGATCGCGCCGGCCAGCATCGTCAACGCCACCAGGTAAAACCAGAACAGGGCGATCAGCACGAAACCGATGGTGGAGCCAAACCGGTTGAGGGCGGAGACATTGGTCAGGTAGACCGGAAAGAGCCAGTTGGCGAGGGCAGCGACCAGGGTGGTGAAGACGGCGCCTGGCCAGACGGCGAGCCAGGGCATGTGACCCTTGGGGACCGCCCAGTAGATCACGGCGGCGACCGAGAAGTTCAGGGTCAGGGTCACGGCGAGCAGAACCGCGTTATCCAGGCTTTGAACCTCGTTCAAGCCGAAGGGGAGGTTGTCGGTCTGGCGGATCAGGGCGCCTTCGAGGGCGGGCAACAGGACGCTGCCGAGCAGGAAGATCGTTACAACCAGGAGCATTCCGAGTGAAAACCGCTTCTGTTCCCACCATCCGCGGCATTCGACGTGGTAGATCCGGCAGAACGCCGTATCCATCGAACCCCAGAAGGAAGCCCCGATCCAGAGTGAACCGATCGCGGCGGCGATACCGAGGGTCGCCGAGTTGTTGCGGATGGCCGAGATGATGTCGTTCAGGGTGCCCTGTTCCGCGTTGGGGAACAGTCGCTGAAGATCGTTGAAGATCCCTGCTTCCACTCCTTCGATCTGGAGTACCTGGGAGAAAATGAAGAGGACCAGGAAGACGAAGGGGAAGATCGCCAGCATCAGGTTGTAGGCGACCATGCCGGAAAGCCCGGTTACGTTCTCCCGCCATGCCCTGGTCCAGAAGGCCTGGAGCCAGTGAAGGTGTTTCCACTGATCTTCCAGTGGAATCGGAGCATCGTTGGGATGCTCTGGATGATTTTCGTCACAGTCGGTGCAACTCATGGGGCTGAACGGCGTTCCTTGAATCAACAGGGGTGGCTACGGAAGGCGCCCCTTGACTTTACTAAGTGAAGTGGCTATTATCCGGTCATTCGTTTGACCACTTAGAGATGGCGGCGGCTTTTCCTGCTCCGCAAAACACGAGCAAATGTGGATTTTGACGAGTGATCCAGAGTAGTTGACTGTCTGCCGGACCCTCATTTTCCGGCCCGACAGGTTTTTGTACGCCGTCACAGGGAATACCAGATAGGGACAAGATGCTTGTAGCCGAACTCCAGGAACTAGAAGAAGTAAAGACGCTCGTCAATCGCGGCCAGCAGCTCGGAGTGCTCACTTTTGGTGATGTCGCCACTGCCGTGGCCGAAGTAGATCTCGACGAATCCGACGTCGAAGATCTTTACGGTCACATCGAGAAGCAGGGAATCGAGCTGGTCGAGGATGTCGACCCGGCCCAGAAGGCTTCGGCCGAGAACGAGCGCTCCGATGGCCGCCGCGGACGCCGGCGCAAGAAGGAGGCGCTCGACCTCAAGCCGGACATGACCACCGACTCGCTTCAGCTCTTCCTCAAGGACATCGGCAAGGTCCGCCTGCTGACCGCCCAGGAAGAGGTCGATCTCGCCAAGCGGATCGAGCGCGGTGACCTCGACGCCAAGCAGAAGATGGTCGAGTCCAACCTCCGGCTGGTCGTCTCGATCGCCAA
>JAGQUU010000001.1 GCA_020438345.1 Solirubrobacterales bacterium
GACATTCGGGATCGGTGCCAGCACCAGCCGCCCGGCAACAGCCAGGGCCGCAAGCACAGCGACCAGCGCCACAATCTGTGAAGGGGGCCGGGTACGTTCGTACCAGAGCATCCCCGCGCCGAGTGCGGTGAACAGAACGACCAGGCTGATCAACTGCCAGCTCAACGTCCCGCTTCCGGAAGTTCCGCGAGGCCCTTCAGATATTCGATTCCCTGATCTACCGTGATCAGACCCGGCTGGTCAAGCACCCTCGCCGTCTCGGTAGCGAAATACCAGCCGCCGGAAAGTACCGTGGCTGCGTCAGCATCGGCGATCAGGTCGCCATCACCCAGCAGCACGACCCGGTCGGCGAAGGAGGCGGCGAATTCAACGTCGTGGGTGGAGATCAGCACCGCGGCCCCCTGCTCTGCGAGATGCCCGGCAAGTTCGACGAGCCTGCCTTTCAGCCCGCGGTCCATGCCGCGGGTCGGCTCGTCCAGACAGATCAGACCAGGGACCCCATCGCCTTCGATCCGTCCGGCCAGGGCGATCGCCAGGGCGAGCCTCTGCCGTTCACCGCCGGAGAGATCTCGCGGATCCCGGTCAGGGGATACCGCAAGCCCGACCGCAGCCAACGCGGCTTCACCCGAGGGCCCGGAGAGTTCGTCTCCGACCGTTTCCCGAACCAGGAAATCTCCGGGGTTCTGGGTGAGAAGCGCAACCCCGGCCGGGGCTTCGATCTTTCCCGAAACGGGCTCGAGCAAACCGGCTGCGGTCTTCATGAGAGTGGATTTTCCGGCGCCGTTGCGACCCATAAGGGCAACTTTCTCCCCGGCCCGAAGCTCAAGGTCCACCCCCCGGAGCACATCAACCGGGCCTTCCCCGGAATCGAGCTCGACCCAGAGCCGCGACGATTTCAGAACGGGTGGACTGTCTCCGCAGGAAACGGAGGATTCGCAGGCTTCCGGTTCCGGAAGGGGAGCCCCGGCCGCCCCTGGTTCCCTGCCCGGGATTCCAGGCTTCTCATCTGAGAGGTAGCGGAGAATCTGTCGTGCTTCCCTCACCCCGGCCGGTAACGGCTCGATCCCGGCTGCGGCAAACATCTGCGCTGACGGAGTCGCGAGTTCCGGGCGTCCGGCTACCGCCCAGTCAAGGAACTCCCGGGGCGGACCATCGAATTCGAGGCTTCCGGAGTCCATTGCCAGAACCCGGTCGGCTGCGGCGAGACAGCGTTCAAGCCGGTGTTCCGCCAGGAGTACGGCCACCCCCCACTCTTCGTTCAACCTGCGAAGCAGCCAGATCAACTCGTCCCCCGAGACGGGGTCGAGCTGGGAGGTCGGCTCGTCGAGCAGGATCAGCGGCGGACGGGTGACCAGGGCGACAGCGAGCGCTACCCGTTGGAGCTCCCCTCCGGACAGCGTTGTCACAGACCGTGAAAGCAGTTGGGGAATTCCAAGAGCCAGCGCGACTTCCTCGACGGCCCTGGCTCTTTCTGCGGGGTGATCCCCGCGGAAGCGCAGCGGCAGTTCCAGCTCGGCCGCCACTGTTGTTGAGACGACCTGGGTTTCCGGGTCCTGCGCCACGTAGCCGACCACATCCGCCAGTTCACCAGGACCGTGCTCCCTGATGTCCCTCCCGGCGACCATCGCCGTGCCGCTGATCACGCCTCCGTGGAAATGCGGGATCAGACCACAGCAGGCCCTGAGCAACGAGGTCTTGCCGGAACCGGAGCCACCGGCGAGCACGATGAACTCTCCGGGCTCCACCGCCAGGCTTGCCTCCTGAAGGGCCGGCAAACTGGCACCGGAGTATCGGTAGGTGAGCTCGCTGACCTCGAGCGCGAACCGGGAGGTTCGCTGGCTGGCTGCCGGACTCATTTGCCTCTCCCGCGCCAGGTTGTGAAGCCACCACCGACAAGAGCGGCTGCCAGGAGAGGGGCCTCGTACCCGATCGAATATCCGATCTCGGGATAGGTTTCGAACCTGCCGGAACCGAGAAGCAGTTCGAACGCGGCGAACGCTGCAAGCAACGTGCCGGCCAGCTAGAAGCGGCGGTTATACCGGGACGGGACCTTCCGGAACCGGACCGGCCCGGGGTTCTGCCCGTAGCCGCGCAGCTCCAGA
>JAGQUU010000032.1 GCA_020438345.1 Solirubrobacterales bacterium
CCGGGCGCCCCGCGTTCCGCACCTTGGCGCCGCCTTGGCTCAGCGAGATTGAAGAATCGGCCATATAGCGCTCCAATCTTCAATCCGGATGCGCTGCCCAATCTGGATGTGCTGCCGGACCTGTGCGGCCATGTGATCTGCGTGATGGTGCATCAGCTTTCAGGCCGAGGGGGTTCGCCCCCCTTGGCCGACCGGGGACCCGCAAAATGCGGGCCTTGTTGCAGAGTTGTAAATCAAGATTCCTGCGATTTGCGGAAACACGACCGACCCGTTCACGTCCGCCCTGCTTGGATGTCCCGCGGTGCCTCGCTCCGGAAAGAAACCTCCCTCATGTGACGACTGCTACTTCCGCCAGAAGATGCTCTGTGCTCTGGACCTCGAGGAGCCCTGCGGCACCTTCCGCGAAAGTCGTCCCGAGGGTCTCGTGCCACCGCGCCAGCCGATGCTGCTGCTCAGACCCCCGCGCTGGGCGGACCGCGAGATCAACTCTGCTTCCGGTCTGCGCCGGATGCCGACGTAGGTCCGTTCGTCCATAAACATTCACCGAAGGTCCGGTGGGTTCCGCTTTTGGTTTCGCGGAGTAGCATCAGTCCGATGAACGGATTCGGTCTTCGGTCATGAACTTCACCGTACTCGGCAAGTCACCCGCCTGGCAGGATGTGGATGGCGCCTGCAGCGGTTACCTGGTCACCGAAGGTGACACGACGGTCCTGCTCGACTGCGGCAACGGGGTTTTCGGGAAGCTGCGCAAATACCACGATTACGTTGATATCGACGCAATCGTGATCTCGCATCTGCATGCAGATCACTTCGCTGATCTCATCCCCTTCGGGTTCGCGCTGCGATTCGCACCTCGGCAGCAACCGGTCCCGATAGATCCCTGGCCCGGAACCGACACACCGGCCCGACCGAAACTCTACGGCCCGCCCGGATCGCATCAGTTCCTCAGCGACCTTGACGACACCTGGAGTCTCGGCAGCCACTTCGAGCATGCTTTCGAAACCCATGAATACGACCCGAACGAAGGGATCGAGATCGGACCCTTGACCATCGAATTCCGCGAAGTGCCTCACTACGTGAGGACCTTCGCGATATCGGTGACCGGGTCGGGCGAAGGGCGGCTCGTCTACGGGGCGGACTGCTGTCCGAACGACGCCTTGATTGATTTCGCGGAAGACGCCGAACTGCTGGTCGCCGAATCAACCCTGCCAAGACCCGAGCGAACCGGAATCAGGGGGCACCTGACACCGGCCGAAGCTGGCGAGCACGCCGAGCAGGCCCGGGCGAAGCAACTCGTTCTGACCCACATCTCGGATGAGCTTGAACCGGAGTGGGCAGTGGCTGAGGCCAGATCGACCTACAGTGGGCCGGTGCAGGTCGCATTCGAAGGACTCGAGATCGAAGTTTGAGCCGACAGGCATCCGTTACTAAGCTTCGACGACATGTCTGAACGAGACCTCTTCGCAAATTTCGCCCGTATGCGGCGGGAGATGGACGAAATGCTCAGCGGAAGCTGGGGCAGAGCGACCTACGTCGGCCGCCGGACCAGTGGATTTTCACCCAATGTCGATGTGTATTACAGCGGTGATCCACAGCGGGCAGTCGTCAAATGCGACCTGGCCGGCATCGAGCTTTCAACGATTGGAATCGAGGTAAGTGGACGACAGCTGACGATCGTCGGCGAACGCCCGGTTCAGGAAACCGAAGGACGGGTCTACCAGCAGGTCGAAATTCAAACCGGCCCGTTCCGCCACGTCGTCGAACTGCAGGTGGATGTCGACTCCGACCGGGCCAGTGCGACATATGAGGATGGGGTGCTCAGGGTCGAACTGCCGTTGCGCGATGAACCCGAAGTGACTCGTCAGGTCCCGGTCGACCGGGCTCGCAAGAAGCGGGAAATCGATGGCTGACGGCAGCCAGAGCGTTCCAGTCCTTGAAGTCGTCGAAGGAGACGATGTAGAGGAAGCGATTCGGGACAGCCAGGATCTCCCGGAAGCGATGCCTGTCCTGCCGTTGAGGGACACGGTCGCCTACCCGGATACGCTCGCACCGCTCGGGGTCGGACAGGAACGCTCGATAAAACTTGTCGACGATGTCCTCGCCGGCAACCGCATGCTGGTCATGGTCGCGTCAAGGGATCCGGAGGAGGACACACCTTCACCAGACCAGCTTCATGGCGTCGGTGTAGTCGGCGTCGTCACCCGGATGCTCAAAGTACCGGACGGGACGATCCGGATTCTGGTTCAGGGCAGCCAGCGGGTGAAGCTGGATGACTACGTGACCGAAAAGCCCTATCTGGTCGCCCGCATCACCGAGATGCCGGACATCGTCGAGGAAAGTCCGGAATTGGAGGCGCTGACCCGCAATGTGCAGAAAACCTTCTCCGACATCATCGAACAGATTCCGTATCTGCCGGAGGAGCTCCAGCTCGCGGTCACCAACATCGATGAACCATCGGCTCTCTCACATTTGATCGCCGGGGCCCTCCGGATTTCGACCGAGGAAAAGCAGCTGCTGCTCGAAGAGGTTGACGTGGCCCGCCGGCTGCGGATGCTCTCCGAAATTCTCGCCCGTGAACTCGAAGTGATCCAACTCGGATCGCAGATCCAGTCCGAGGTTCAGTCCTCGATCGACAAGGGGCAACGCGAATATTTCCTTCGCGAGCAACTCAAGGCAATCCAGGCCGAGCTGGGCGAAGAGGACGAACAGACCGCAGAGATCAACGAGTTGCGTGAACGGATCGAGGCGGCGCAGCTGCCCGAGCACGCCCATCAGGCCGCTGAACGCGAACTGTCGCGACTGGAAAAGCTTCCGCCCGCCGCAGCCGAGCACGGGGTGATCCGGACCTATCTCGAATGGCTTGTCGAGCTGCCCTGGTCGAAGAGGACTGAAGACAATCTGAACATCGAACATGCTCACGAAGTCCTCGACACGGACCATTACGACATGGAGCTGATCAAGGACCGCATCCTTGAGTATCTGGCGGTCCGCAAACTCAACCCGGACTCACCCGGGCCGATTCTCTGCTTTGTCGGTCCTCCGGGGGTCGGCAAGACCAGCCTCGGCCAGTCGATTGCCCGGGCGCTCGGCCGTGAATTCGAACGGATCTCGGTTGGTGGCGTAAGGGATGAAGCCGAGATCCGCGGACACCGCCGCACCTACATCGGGGCGATGCCCGGCACGATAATCCGGGCGCTCCGCGACGCGGGTTCGAAGAACCCTGTCTTCATGATCGACGAGCTCGACAAGATGGGTTCGGACTTCCGCGGTGACCCATCCTCGGCCATGCTCGAGGTGCTGGATCCTGCCCAGAACGATGCTTTTCGTGACCACTACCTTGACATGCCCTTCGATGTCTCCGAGGTCATGTTCATCGCCACGGCGAATGTGCTGGACACGATCCCCGGTCCGCTCCGTGACCGGATGGAAGTGATTCAGCTGGCCGGTTACACGGCCGATGAGAAGCGCCACATTGCGCGGCGGTATCTGGTGCCAAGGCAGATCCGGGACAACGGTCTGAAGTCCTCCCAGATCTCGTTCACCGACCCGGCCCTGACCGCGATCATCGAGGAGTACACCCGGGAAGCCGGGGTAAGGAGCCTCGAACGGGAAATCGGAACGGTTTGCCGGAAGGTTGCCCGCATGGTCGCCGAGGGTGGCAGCAACGTGAAGAAGGTCAAGGTTTCCGGCAAGAAGGTGCGGGAGCTGCTCGGCCGTCGCCGGGTCTTCTCTGAAACCCGTCGCCGGACCAGGGTCCCCGGGGTTTCGACCGGCCTTGCCTGGACTCCGACCGGTGGTGATGTCCTCTTCATAGAGGCGACGGCGATGCCCGGCAACGGCAAGCTGGTGATTACAGGCCAGCTTGGGGATGTGATGCGTGAATCGGCTCAGGCTGCCCTTTCCTATGTGCGGACGAATGCCCGTGATCTGGCCCCGGGACTCGACGAGCACTGGTTCGCTGAGAATGACCTGCACATTCATGTGCCCGCCGGGGCGGTCCCGAAAGATGGCCCGTCAGCCGGGGTGGCAATCACCGTTGCTCTGGTTTCATTGATTACCGGGCGTCCGGTGCGAAATGACGTCGCGATGACCGGAGAGGTCACTCTCACCGGCCAGGTTCTGCCCATCGGAGGAGTCAAGGAAAAGTCACTCGCTGCCCAGCGTGCGGGCATCAAGCTGATCATCCTGCCGAGTCGCAACGAAGGCGATGTAGAGGAAATCCCGGAGCACGAAAGGGCCGACGTCGAGTTCCGCTACGCGGAAAAAGTAGGTGACGCCCTGGCCGTCGCGCTGGAGGGGAACCTGCGCGGCTGATTCACCGCTTGGCTTTGTCAGGAGCGGGGTACCGGTATTCTCGGGTAACAACTATCTGATCAAGCGAGGAGCACATGGGAACAGAGAACATCTCGGGCAAGGCCGCCAAGGCGTACTCGTCGGCGCGGGAGAACCAGCATGTCCGTCGCCTGATAGAGGATGAGGAACTCCGGGCGAGCCTGATCGCTGCGGCCATGGCCGGTCGCAAAGCGTTTCATCGGATCCAGTCGAACCGGTCCTCGGCAGTCGAATCCGTAACCCAGGACAAGAGGGTGAAGCGGGAGCTTCAGAGCGCCGCGGCTTCGTTGCGTGAGGCAGCGGAACGGATCAAGGAGCCGCCGAAGAAAAAGCGCCATACCTTTCGCAATCTGTTTGCGGTCGGTCTGCTGACCGGTGGTCTGGTTCTGGTGTTCAGCGAGTCCGCTCGCAAGAGCCTGCTTGACGCGATCTTCGGAGCCGAGGAAGAGTTCGTTTACACCTCGACTACGAGCCCCGAAGCAGCCCAGACCAACGGAACTCCCGTAGCCGAATAGTTCTTGTGTCGCGCCGCGAGGCGTGGCAGGTATCACCGGAGTAGGTGTGCGGTATTCAGCCGGGTTGTATCTGGCTGGCCGGGTGACGCTCTCCGTGCGCCACGGCTTCCGGGTCTTGCGTGTGGTCCCGGCATCCGGCTGGGCGTGTCCCGTCCAGGGCCGTGGTCGGCTGGATGAGCCCCGTGATTTGACGGGTGATGAAGGGTGGAACGGCGCTGGATGGTTCGCTCCCTTAGACTCCCGAACCCTTTGGCCCGCAGGGATGACATAAGAAATGTGGCGATCGTGGCTCACGTCGACCACGGCAAGACAACGCTGGTTGACGCGATGCTCTGGCAATCCGGTGCTTTCCGGCAGGGCCAGGACGTCAACGAACGGGTCATGGACTCGATGGATCTGGAGCGCGAGAAAGGCATCACGATTCTCGCCAAGAACACTGCGGTCCAGTACGGCGACGTAAAGCTGAACATCATCGACACCCCCGGCCACGCCGATTTCGGTGGCGAAGTGGAACGTGGCCTGACCATGGTCGACGGAGTTGTGCTGCTCGTAGATGCCTCGGAAGGACCGTTGCCACAGACCCGTTTCGTGCTCGGCAAGGCATTGGAAGGTGGTCTGCCGGTAATTCTGGTGGTCAACAAGGTCGACCGTCCCGACGCCCGGATCGGTGAAGTCGTGGACGAGGTTTACGAGCTTTTCATGGACCTGGGTGCCGACGGAGAGCAGATCGAGTTCCCGATCGTCTACACGAACGGAAAAGAGGGATGGGCCTCGCTGACCGAAGGCGAGGAAGGGGAGGATCTGAAGCCCCTGCTGGACCTGATGGTCGAGCACATTCCGGCCCCTGAATACGAGGAGGGGCATCCACTCCAGGCCTGGGTCACGAATCTCGATGCTTCGCCCTACCTCGGTCGTCTCGCGCTTTGCCGGGTGATCCAGGGCACGATCAGGGCCGGCTCCCAGGTTGCCTGGTGTCGCGCTGATGGCAGTGTCG
>JAGQUU010000033.1 GCA_020438345.1 Solirubrobacterales bacterium
CAACGAATCAAGGGAAGAGATCGGCGAGAAGGGTCTTACCTTGATCGCCATATCGCTCGGCAACCTTGAAGCGGCCGATACCGTCCAGATGGAGCTTCCCCTCGATCAGGGTCCGGGTCCGGCCCGGGAAAGTCCGGCACTCGACCGGGCCGTCGACGACGTCCGATCGCGTTTCGGTGATGACGTGATCAATCGTGCATCAATGATCGATGCCGATCAGGGATCGCCGGTACCGGTCCTTCCGGATTGAACTTCATCGTTGCCTGAGACGGACCCGGACCCTGATCGTCCGGCCGTTGCCTGCCCGGTCAGTGGCCCTTGCCGTATAGACGACCCGTTTCCCGTGTCGGCGCCGGATGATCCGGCAGGACCGGACCCAGGCCGTCCGGTCGCGTGCGATGCATTTTGCCCGCTTGATCTTGCTGTAGACGGCGCCCCTGCGAACGCCTCTGATCCTGACCACAGGCCTGGTCCGGTCGATCTTGATGCCGGAGACCCTGGCAGCAGCCCGTCCGCCGTCAGCCGCGACAGCCTCGCCGGACACGGCATGTTTGCGCCCGTCACGGGTCAGCCTCCGCGGCTCCGGGCACCGACTAATCGGCGAACCATTCGCGGTACAGGTGAATGTGACGATCACCGGGGTCCGGTACCAGCCACGGGCGTTCCGCTTTTTCCGACTGGAGGCCCGGGCAACAATCGTGGGATCACTTCGACCGACCTGGCCGAATGAAGGAGCGAAGTCAATATCACCGCCGTAGCTGGCCGTCACCAACCGCGGAGTACCGCTGGGCACCGTGGAGCTCAATCTTGCCACCCCGCCGTTCAATTGCGCCCGGCCGACCACTTCACCGTCGACGCTGAAGACAACTTCGCCGCCAGGGACCGGCAGACCCTCGCCTTGAGCAACGACCCTCGCTTCGATCGATTCGCTTCCAACCGTGACCCTGGTCGAAGTGGCGGCTCCCCGCAGGTCGACGGTCTGAACCCTGGCTCCATCCTGGTTGTGAAAATGAACCATCATCAGGCCCTTCCCGCCATCCTGCTGCCAGGACTCCACGTTTCTGGTCACGGTGAGTTCTTCCCCGGGCTGATCGGGGACCAGCGGTCCGCCGCCATCCTCATCGGTGACGGATATTCCAGGCCGGAAGAGGTTTGCCTTGAGCGGATCCTTGAGATCGCCGGTAGCGGAGTCGACGCCGATCAGGTCTATCGGCTGGCCTGAATATGCAGAGTAGGTCTCGACTCCATACGAGACCGAGGGGTTCTCCGGAGTAATCCCGTAGTCAGCGAGAGCGGCGAGGGCGACCGGTAGGACCATGACATCACTGTCATAGAGGGCTGTGTCTGTGTCCCCGAAACGGCCGTTCAGCAGTTGCTGGTCAATCACCCGCTGGCCCGACGGCTTTGCCGGGTCATACAGCTCGCTGATGAAAGTGTCGTCATCCCCGAGCCGATCGTTATAGAGCAGAAGATCGGGTTTGCCATCTTCGTCCACATCGATGTCTACCTGCAGGAAGAGCTTGCTGACGGGAATTCCCCACGGTCGGTGAACCGCAAGGGCGAAGTACCCGTTTGACTGGGCCGCGTCCCCGGACTGGGGGAAGTCGGAAGTGACACCGACCTCGCTGAGGTCAGCCGAGCGCTCCTCGGGCAGCCGGTAGCAGCCGGTCACCACCATGCCGCCACATTCAGGAGCCTCGCCACTTGTCGCCTGGAGTTCGAACCCCGCGGCGATCGAGAAGATGTCGTTGTCGGGGTCTCCGTCGCCGACCCCGTTGTCACCACTTTCGCCGCCGACCCCGCTTCCGGTCAGCGGAAGCACCGCCGACTGCACCGGTTGCCCGGCAGTGGCGGCGTCGCGGTGAATCAGAAGCGAATCCGGCTGGCTCATGACGGAGGCCGGCCGCGGCGCCGCGTAGACCGGTACCCGCAGGGTGGCTCCCGGAGAGTCCGGTGTCAGCAGCAACCGGCCCATCGCCTCGGCCAGGGTTTCCCTCGGGTAGCCGAACTCGGCACCGATCCGACCGATCGTCGGGTCTATCGATTTTGTGAGCGCAGAAGGATCATCTATCTCCAGCCGGACCGTGACAGTTCCAGTCCGGCCCGAACCGACCGCCACTTCCTGTGGTGAAACCGTGAACTCAGCACCCGGCACCTCGGTGATCGGGTCGTACTGCGCGTCGAAGGTCTCGCTGAAGTTCGAGAGATTCTCGACCGTGACCTTCTTCTCGATCACGACCGGTCCGGCTGCCTCGACCGGTCCGAAGGAGACGCTCACCGATCCGTTATCCGGGTTGTAGGCAAGCATGTCGTTCGCGACCGCAGAGGAAGCGTCGATCCGGCCCGCACCAACCCGAATTGGCCCGTAACGGCCCGCGGAGGGGTTCGCCGAACCGTCGACGAAGACATCGTTACCGGCCGTATTCATGATTCCGGCCTTGACCTGAAGCGGGTTCCAGCCGGGGTGAGCCTGCCGGACCAGTGCCGCAAGCCCGGCGACCATCGGCGCCGCCATCGAAGTGCCTGAGTTGCTCACCCCGCCATCACCGCTACCGACCGCCGCGGAGAAGACCGAACTGCCGACCGCCGCTACATCCGGCTTGAGGTTGCCAGCCGAGTGGATTCCCCGCGAGGTGAAACCGGAAACCTTGTCATTGTCAGCCGGGTCGGTTCTGATCACCGATCCGTTCGATGTCCCGGTGACCTCAACGTCGAGTGAGTTGTCCAGGGCGTCACGGATCTCATCTGCGCCCGAAGCAACCACCAGGACGCCCGGGATCTCGCTCGAACCGTTGATCCCCGCCGAAAAGGTCTCGGAGTCACTACCGAAAATGAAGCCGATCGCCCCCGCGTCCGAGAGGTTCTGTCCGCGGGCTATCGATCCACATTCCGGCACCGCGTCATGCCACTTGACCAGCACGACCTTGCCGGTGAAGGTCCCCGATGGATACGGACTGCAGGCAGTTTCGTTGGTTGGCGGAGCCGCGACCACCGGGCCTGCCAGATCCGGAAGGCTCGACCAGTCGTAGAGCTGACCGCGGGTCATCCCGAAAGTCTCAGGGTTGCCGTCTATCGTCAGCGAGACCCCGTCCATGCGGGACTGGGCGTCAACCGTGCTCGCCACGCTGAGGACCCGGGAGGCATTGCCGGGTGCGCCGCTGATGTCAGTGTGATCACCGGCGTTGCCGGCCGAAGCGATCACCGCCACACCCATCGCGGCAGCTGCGTTGGCAGCGACGGCATCCCCGTCCTGGTCCGAACCGAAATCGGAACCCAGGGACATGTTGATCACATCGACATGGTCGCTCGGATCGCCGTCGCCGTTCGGGTCCACGGCATGGTCAATCGCCTCGGTGACCACATCGGTACTGCCCTCGCATCCGAGCACGCGAATCGCGTAGACATCCGCTTCTGGCGCGGTGCCAGGGCCGATCTTCATCGCTCCGAAATCGGTGGAAGTGTCGTAGGCGCCGGTGTAGGTCGACCCATCCCCGTTCACCCCCAGGCCGGCCGCCGACCCGGCCACATGGGTGCCGTGGCCACCACAGTCGAGCGGATTCGGGTCCGGATGCGGTACTGGCTGATAGCCCGGGTCGGAACGATCTGTGTTGTAGCTGTCTCCGACCAGGTCGATCCCGCCGACGACTTTCGCATTTGGAAAATAGGCACTGTCGGCGATCTGTGCCTCATTCGCGTGAGCGTCTTCCCAGGCCGCGGTCGTTCCCGGTCCGCCGAAATCCGCATGGGTGTAGTCCACCCCGGTATCGATCACCGCGATGCTCTTGCCCTGGCCGAGGAAGCCGGTGGTTTCCCAGGCTGATGGTGTCCCCTGAAAGGGCACGGCATAGGAGTTGTCGGCCCTCTTCGGCGCGACCGGATACACCGCGACAACCCCGGGAATCTCCTCAAGAGCTTTGAAGTCACCGGCATCTGCCCTCACGCCGACCGACGCCAGGACGCTGTGGGTCCGGTAGACCACATCGGCGTCCGCGGGGAGATCCTTGACTACTTCGGTCTGGGCGCGGCTGATGACCGGCTTCTGACTGCGGGCAGCTGATCTTGCTGCGGCAAGACTGTCACTGCGTACCTCTCGAAAGACCTTGACCGTTGAATCAGGCTCAAGCCTGAGCAGGAAAGTCCGGGGCAGGTCTTCTCCCCCCGAGACCCTGGCGGCTGAGGCGGGCTGACCCGCTCCCGCTACGGCGAGCAGCATCACAACCGTTGCCGCACCCTTGATAAATCCTGCTCCCTGCCGTCGGATCTTCATCTCACCCGACCTTAACGGGTCAAACGGATCAAAGTTGCCGAAAAGCGGTCACCCGATACCGGACTTCATCGTCGGCAATCATCGGAGAGACATCAATCGCAAGGTAATTGACAAAGCCCAGCCGGGCGTTGTATCTCACATCCAGCACCGCGACTTCTGACATGACTGCCCGGTCGACGATCCTGAACAGTCCCGGCACAGTGAACGGTCCACCCCAGCCCTTCACCGAGACTTTCACTACTTTTCCCCTTCGGACGGTCACCACCGCCGCCCCTGGCGGCGCGCAGAAGCACATGCGGTCAACCTTCAGGCGGTAGCTGCGGACTCCCCGGCTGTCCCACCTGGAACGGGCCCGACTCAATTCACCTGCGGCGCTGCCATCGGTGATCGCCGGGTCGACCGGACTCGGCGGACCGGGATCTGTCGCAGAGGCAGGTGCGGCCAGCAGCAAGGCCAGACAAACCGTCAACAGGGAGATCAGCTTCTTCACGTCCGTATGTCTACCACTTGTCGGACGCCGATCGGTCACAATCGCCCGATGCCGCACCTGCATGAATGGAGTCCTGCCCTGCGCCAGTCTCTGCCCCACCTCGTCCTCGGTGACGCTCCGACGCCGGTCCGGGAACTCCCGGCCTTCGCAGACGGCGTCAATGGCATCTGGCTGAAGGATGAAAGTGGCTTCGGCAACGGTGGATGGGGCGGCAACAAGGTCCGCAAGCTCGAGTGGCTGCTGCCTGATGTGAAACGCAGGAAACGAAAGACCATCCTCACATTTGGCGGACTCGGTACCAACTGGGGGCTGGCGACTGCCCTCTACGCCAGGGAGATGGGAATCCACACGGCGCTGGCTCTGATCGATCAGCCAAGGGATGAACATGTCGAGGCGCAGCTGGAACGGCTCCGCGCTTCCGGCGCGACGATCCATTTCACCCGAAGCAAGAACCGCACGGTTCTGCTCGCGCCGTGGCTTGTCGCCCGACACATGAGCGGCCCCAGGCCCCCGTACGTCCTTCCCTCTGGCGGTTCCTCGCCACTCGGCGCGCTCGGCTACGTCGAGACCGCTTTCGAAATCGCAGCACAGGTGAAATCCGGTGAACTCCCTGAACCCGGCTACGTCGTGGTTCCGGCAGGTTCGGGGGGAACAGCGGCCGGCCTCGCGCTTGGCTTCGCTATCGCCGGGCTTCCGGTTCAAACCGTCGGGGTGATCGTCACCGAGCATCTGAAACTCGATGACGCCGCCATCGGCCGGCTGGCGCGGAAGTCCGCCGCCCTGCTCCGGGAGCGGGGAGCAGACTTTCCGGAACCGCAACTCAATCTGGAAATGACCGGCCAGTGGCTGGGAGATGGGTACGGGACCCCCACCGCCGAGTCCGAACGTGCGATCGAGCTGACCCGGCAATCCGGCCTGGAACTCGATCCGGTCTACACCGCAAAGGCGATGGCAGCCCTGCTCGCCAGATCCCGAGCTGGTGATTTCGGGAGCCGACCGGTTCTCTTCATCAACACCAACGGTCCCCGGTAACCACACCGGTCGCCACAGACTCCTGGCCCGGAAACCTGGTCCGGGGCGAATCAGCCAAAAAGGGTCAGGTCCGGTTCGCGTTCACCCCGGAGTACGGCCAGATCGACTTCGACGCAGGCGATGTCGCGGCCTTCGGCCAGAGTCCGGGCCTGCGGCTTGATTGACTGGGCGGCGAGGATCCCGCGGCAGCCGGACATCGAGGGGTCGCGGTGGATCCGTTCCAGGTAGCGGGTGATCTGCTCGACGGCTTCGATCGTCCCAACACGCTTTATTTCGACCGCAACCCAGTTTTCGTCGGTGTCCCGGCACATAAGGTCAACCGGACCTATGTCCGTGAACCATTCCCGCTTGACAAGCCGGAGGCCTTCACCACACCAATGTGGCTGGTCGGCCAGCAGTTCCTGCAGGTGAGCCTCCACACCATCCCGCTCAAGAGCCGCGGCCTCGCCCATATCGTGAGTGACATCGGAGAGGATTTCGGTGATCCTGATCACGACCTTGTCCTCGGTCGCCCCTGCCCGCTTCGTGACGACGATCGTTGCGGGCTCATTGCCGGTTTCGCCCTTTTCCTCAATCGTGGTCGGCGGTGTCATCCAGTTCTGCGGCTTGTAGCCGCCGGTGTCGGCGTGAATCATCACCGACCCGTCCGACTTGATCATCACGAGGCGGAGGGCCTCCGGGAGAAAGGTTTCGAGCCGCCCGGTGTAACGGGCTTCGCAACGGGCTACGATCAGACGCACGCCGGGGAGCCTAGCCAAACTGGCGGCCAGTCCGACGATCAGCACAAGCGCACGATCAGGCGCGAACCAGTTCTTCAGGGCAGGCGCCAGTCGATCGGCTCGGCGCCCTGCTCGATCAGCAGTTCATTGGTACGGCTGAACGGACGCGACCCGAAAAAGCCGTGGCGTGCGGCCATCGGGCTCGGGTGCGGTGATTCGAGGCATGGCACCTGCCCCAGCATCGGCCTCAAGTTACGGGCGTTACGACCCCAGAGGATCGCCACCATCGGGCCTCCGCGAGCGGCAAGTACCCGGATCGCCTGTTCGGTCACCTCCTCCCAGCCCCGGCCCTGATGGGAGTTCGGCTGCCCCGGCTGAACGGTGAGTGAACGGTTGAGCAAGAGCACACCCTGCTTGAACCAGGGCGAGAGGTCACCGCTGGACGGTGGCGGATAGCCGAGGTCATCCGTGTACTCCCTGAAGATGTTGACCAGACTCGGCGGCAGCGGCCGCACATCGGGCGCAACCGAGAATGAAAGTCCGACCGCATGCCCCGGGGTCGGGTAGGGATCCTGCCCGACGATCAGGACCCGCACCTGCTCCAGCGGCAGGGTGAACGCCAGCAGGATCTTTTCCCCGGATGGCAGATAGCCCCGGCCCGCGGCCGCTTCACCACGAAGGAAGTCGCCCAACTCTCCGATCCGGGGAACGACTGGCTGAAGGGCATCCGCCCAACCCGGATCAATTACTTCACTGAGCGACCGCTCCGACACGGCCCCAGCATACGAGGAGCAGTGGTCCGCTTCAGCGTCCGTAGACCAGGTGCGTGACGACGGGAGTTGTGCGACTGCTGACCGGTTTCAGCTTCACGCCCGGGGTGTCGGCGAAAACGCGTTCGCCGCCGCCTGCAACGAAAGGGGCCACGTGCAGTCGGAGTTCATCGACAAGCCCGGCCGCCAGGTACTGGTTGAGAACACCCGGCCCGCCGGCGATCGAAATGTTCCGGTCACCGGCTGCTTTCCGTGCCCTTTCAAGCGCGTCTTCGATTCCTCCCGTGACGAAGTGAAAAGTGGTCCCTCCCTCCATCTCGATGCTCGGTCGCGGACGATGGCCGAGAATGAAAACAGGAGCGTGGTAGGGAGGGTTGCTGCCCCAATATCCGTCCCAGTCGAGGTCCCATTCTCCTTCATCGGAGGAGAACATCTTGCGGCCCATGATGTAGGCACCGGCCTCCGTGATCTTTGCCCGCTCCTCCTTGTTGTCATCAAGGTATTCGAACATCCACGCGTGAAGCTGCTTCGGATCGATGTCGCCGCAGGGGCGCCTCCCTAATATGTCTCGCCGCGCTCGGCCAGCTTGACCAGCGAAGCGGGCGGCTCGAAACGCTCGCCGTACTTCTCAGTCAGTTCACGGCTTCGTTCGACAAACCCGGCCGGACCCTTGCGCTCGGGATGGGCTTCAGAGCGGTATCCGTTGATGTACTGGAGCACTCCACCGGTCCAGCCCGGGAAGCCGATACCGAAGATCGAGCCGATGTTGGCGTCGGCGACCGATTCGATCACGCCCTCGTCGAGGCACTTGACGGTCTCCAGCGATTCGACGAAGAGCATCCGCTCCTCCAGCTCTTTGAGATCGATTTGCGAGGGGTCTTCGACCGACGGGAACTCTTCCTTGAGCCCGGCCCAGAGACCGGTCCTCTTGCCGTCCTCGTAATCGTAGAAACCGGCGCCCGCCAGCTTGCCCGCGCGGCCCGCTTCGACCATTCGGTCGACCACCGCGAAAGCCGGGTGCGGACTCCACTCGACACCATCGGCTTCGAGTGCCTCGCGGGTCGCCTTGCGGATCTTGATCATCAACTCCATGTTCAGTTCGTCGCTCAGCTGAAGCACCGGAGCCGGGTAGCCGGCCTGGCTTGACGCCTGCTCGATAGTCGCCGCGGGCACACCCTCCGCGAGGAAGGCTATACCTTCGTTGATGAAGGTTCCGATCACCCGGCTGGTGAAAAAGCCGCGCGAATCGTTGACCACGATCGGAGTCTTCTTGATCTGTTTTGCGAGATCAAGCGCCCGGTGAAGTGTGGTGTCACTGGTTTTCTCACCCTTGATGATCTCCAGCAGTGGCATCTTGTCCACCGGGCTGAAAAAGTGGAGGCCGATGAAGTCAGCCGGACGCGAAACACCTTCGGCAAGGCCTGTGATCGGCAGAGTCGAAGTATTCGAGCCGAGCAGGGCTCCCTCGGCCAGGAACGGCTCGATCTCCGCGAAGACCTTGGCCTTTACCCCCGGATCTTCGAAGACCGCCTCGATCACCAGGTCAGCCCCCTCGGCGTCCCTGGCTTCGGCGGCCGGGGAGATCCGGGCGAGCAGGGCCTCACCCTTCTCCTCGGTCGAGCGCCCACGGGAGATCGCCTTTTCGACGATGTCCTTCGAGTAACCCTTGCCACGCTCCGCAGCCTCGAGCGAGATGTCCTTGAGGACGACCTCGATACCGGCCTTGGCGCAGACATACGCGATCGCGGCGCCCATCATGCCCGCACCGAGCACCACTACCTTCCTGGCCGTGTGCTTCTCGCTGTCGGCCGGGCGGCCGCGGTCGCCGTTCACTTCCTGCAAGTCGAAGAAGAAAGCCTGGATCATGTTCTTCGCGGTCTGGCCCGTTGCGAGTTCGAGGAAATAGCGGCCCTCGATCTCGATCGCGGTGTCAAAATCAACCTGCGAACCCTCGACCGCGGCTGACATGATCGCGATCGGGGCCGGGTACGCCGCGCCCTTCAGCTGCTTCTTCAGGTTCGACGGGAAAGCCGGCAGAGTCATCGCCAACTTCGGGTTCGACGGCGTGCCACCAGGGATCTTGTATCCCTTGACGTCCCAGGGCTGGACCGCTTCGGGGTTCTCGCCGATCCACTTCTTCGCGACCGGGACCAGTTCATCCGGCGAATCGACCAGCTCGTCGATCAGCCCGATCTCCTTCGCCTTGGCCGGACGGAGCGGTTTGCCCTGGATCAGCACCTGCATCAGCGCGTCGGCGATGCCGAGCATGCGTACGGTGCGCACCACCCCGCCACCACCGGGCAGCAGGCCGAGCTGAACCTCGGGGGCACCCAGCTGGATCTTCGGATCGTCGAAGGCGATCCGGTGATGGGTAGCGAGAGTGATCTCGAGTCCCCCGCCGAGTGCCGAACCGGCGACCGCCGCGACCACCGGTACGCCGAGCGTCTCGAGCCGGCGGAGCTGGGCCTTGACCAGACGGATGCCTTCCGCGAACTCAACCGCTTGTTCCCTGGTCACCGCGAGCAGGTCATTCAGGTCACCGCCGGCAAAAAAGGTCTTCTTGCCGGAGGTGATGATCACCCCGCTGATCTCATCCTTCTCGGCCTCGAGGCGGTCGACGATCTGACCCATCGATTCGATGTAGTCGCGATTCATCGTGTTCGCACCCTGGCCGGGATCGTCGATTGTCAGGATGACGATTCCGTCATCGCCCTTTTCCCACTGGATGGTCCTGGTTTCACTCATGCTTTGAATCTCCTGGTCTTCCCGGCTCAGACCCGCTCGACTACGGTGGCGATTCCCATGCCACCGCCGACGCAGAGGGTGCAGAGGCCGTAGCGGCCACCGGTGCGTTCGAGCTCATCGACGATCGTGCCGAGGATCATGCCGCCGGTCGCACCGAGCGGATGGCCCATCGCAATCGCGCCGCCGTTCACGTTCACCTTCTCCATATCGACGTCGAGATCACGGACGAGGCGGAGGGCTACCGCGGCAAAGGCCTCGTTGATCTCGATCAGGTCGAGGTCATCGGCGGTGATGCCAGCCTTGGCGAGAGCCTTCTTGCTGGCCGGGCCGGGAGCGGTGAGCATGATGGTCGGGTCGGCGCCCGAAACCGCGGTCGAGACGATCCGGGCCCTCGGCGTGAGACCGTTCGCCTCGCCTGCCCGCTCGCTGCCAATCGCGATCAGCGAAGCGCCGTCGACAATTCCGGATGAGTTACCGGCGTGATGGACGTGATCGATCTTCTCGACCCAGTGGTATTTCTGAAGCGCGACCGCGTCGAAGCCACCCATGTCTCCCATCCCGGCGAAGGACGGCTTCAGCTTGGCCAGCGAATCGGTGGTGGTTCCTTCGCGTATGAACTCGTCGTTGTCCAGCACGACCATGTCGTTGAAGTCCCTGACCGGAATCACCGAGCCCGCGAACCGGCCTTCCTTCTGGGCGGCCGCGGCCCTTTCCTGCGAGCGGACCGCGAACTCGTCGACGTCATCGCGGGTGAAGCCTTCGATCGTCGCGATCAGATCGGCCCCGATTCCCTGGGGCACGAAGCTGGTGTCGTAGTTGGTCTCCGGGTCCATCGCCCAGGCACCACCGTCGGAACCCATCGGAACGCGGGACATCGATTCAACCCCTCCCGCGAGGACCAAATCCTCCCATCCGGAGGCCACCTTCTGGGCGGCAATGTTCACGGCCTCAAGGCCTGAGGCGCAGAAACGGTTGAGCTGGACCCCGGCGACGGTGTCTGGCAGGCCGGCTTTGATCGCGGCGGTCTTGGCGATGTCGGCGCCCTGGTCGCCGACCGGCGAAACGCAGCCCAGCACCACATCATCAATCGTGTTCGGGTCGAGCTTCTCGTTGCGGATCAGGGTCTCGTGCATGAGGCCCACCACGAGATCAACCGGCTTAGTCGAGTGGAGCGAACCGTTGCTCTTGCCCTTGCCGCGAGGGGTGCGGATGGCGTCGAAGATCAATGCCTCAGTACTCATCGAGATGCTCCGTTTCGGAAGTGAGGGAACTTTCTGTGCTGGCTGACACAGGAACGCCCGTTAATTATGTCAAACAGCCAGATTCGATTCCATGCTGCGCAGAAGCTCCCGATAGACCGGACCGACATCGGTCTCGGGGACGAGGATCACCAGATGGCCGATGCCACCGAGCGTCGAAAGCACCAGCCTCGCTCCCACGCCCGAATCGAGCGCGGTTGATATATCCCCTTCGTTCTGGCCTTGCCGGATGTACCCGCGCAGCTTCCGGTACAGGTCAGCGTGCATCTTCCTGACTTTCTCGGCCAGCTCGGAGTTGGCGCTGATCTCGGCGATCAGCGTGTAATAGAGCCGATTGTCCGCCGGGCATTCCTCAATGAACCTCCGGTGGGCTTCGATCGCCTCGACTATCGCCTGCCTGCCTCCCCGCTGGCCGGCTTCACGGCGTTCAACTTCCGCCGCCCAGGAAAGGTAGGTGCGCTCGACTACCGCCTGGAGCAGGTCGTCCTTGGTCCCGAAATGCCAGACGATCGAACCGCGGCTGATCCCGGCCTCCTCTCCGATTGCCTTGAGTGAAGCCTTGTGGAATCCCTGCCTGGCGAAAACGACGGCCGCCGCGTCAAGCAGCTTCTGCCGGGAGAGTTCGGATTGCTCCCGCCGGCGTCCCGTTTCGGATTGCTCCCTGGCAAGCACGCGGAAAGTATCGCCGCTCTGTGACTCCGGACCTTCGATCAGGTCACACCCATAGCCAGCATGGCGTCGGCCACCCGGATGAAAGCGGCGTTGTTGGCCCCGGTCACATAGTCACCGGGGACCCCGCACTCAAATGCCATCTCGTGGCAAGACTGATGGATGTCGCGCATGATCTGGACCAGGCGATCTTCCGTGTACTCGAAAGACCAGGAGTCCCTTGAAGCGTTCTGCTGCATCTCCAGGGCACTTGTCGCCACCCCACCGGCATTGGCTGCCTTGCCCGGACCGAAAGCGACTCCTCCTTGACGCAGCACCTCAACCGCTCCGGGCGTGCAGGGAAGGTTGGCTCCTTCCGCCACGATCAGCACACCGTTCTCAACGAGTTTCGCCGCATCGTCATGGTTGAGTTCGTTCTGTGTCGCGCAAGGAAGCGCGACTTCGGTTGGAAGCTCCCAGAGCGGCTCGCCTGCGACGAAACGGGAACCCGGCCGCCGGGCGGCGTACTCCTGCAGCGGCCCGCGCCCAACTTCCTTGATTTCCTTGATCAATGCGAGATCAAGGCCTGCCGGATCGTGCAGGTAGCCCATTGAATCCGAGCATCCGATAACCGTCCCGCCAAGTTGCTGGACCTTCTCGATCGCGTAGATCGCGACATTGCCCGCTCCCGAAACTGTCACTGTCCGGCCACTCAGCGATGAGCCCTTAGCACCCAGCATCTCCTGGGCGAAATAGGCGCAACCGTAGCCGGTGGCTTCTTTGCGGACCCGGGCTCCGCCCCAGGTCAGCCCCTTGCCCGTCAGAACGGCTGACTCATAGCGATTGGTGATGCGGCGGTATTGACCGAAGAGGAAGCCGATCTCCCGTTCCCCGACCCCGGAATCTCCCGCCGGGACGTCGGTGTACTCGCCGATATGACGATGGAGTTCCGACATGAACGACTGGCAGAACCGCATAACCTCGGCCTCTGAACGTCCCTTGGGATCAAAGTCCGAGCCGCCTTTACCTCCGCCGAGGGGAAGGCCGGTCAGGGCGTTCTTGAATATCTGTTCAAAGCCGAGGAACTTGATGATGCTCGAGCTCACCGAAGGGTGAAACCGAAGCCCGCCCTTGAAGGGACCGAGCGCCCCGTTGAACTCGACCCGGTAGCCGCGATTGACCTGGACCTGGCCGGAATCGTCGGTCCATGGGACCCGGAAAATGATCTGCCGTTCCGGTTCGCAGATCCGTTCAACCAGCTTCGCGTCCAGATACTCGGGGCGACGTTCGATGACCGGCCCCAACGACCCAAGCACTCCCCTGACCGCGTCGTGGAATTCCGGTTCGGCCGGATTCCGGCGAAGCACCACCTCGTAGATCGGCTCCAGGTCCGGATGAAGAGTGACCTGTTGAAGGGGTACCGGCATTGAGTTCATCGGGCCAATCTATTGACTTTGAAGGTTCGCCCGTTCCAGCGCTGCCGTGCCGCCTGGCCTGCACTGTGTGACCTGGCAAGGGAACGCCCCGGGGTCCCGGTACCGCTTTTCATACAATCCCCGGATGTTCCTCGCGTTGCGTGAACTGCGCCGGACCTGGCGCCGCTTCATCCTGATCGCTTCCGTGGTGGCGCTGGTTGCGCTGCTCTCGACAGTGCTCACCGGTCTCGCCAACGGCCTGGTCACTGACAACATCTCCGGGCTCCGCGCCCTTCCACTGACCAACCTCGCATTTTCTCCCGGCGCAGAAGCAACTTTCAGCCGCTCGTCACTCGGCCCGGAGGCGCTGGAATCCTGGAAGCAGGAACCCGACGTCAAAGTGACTCCCATCGGGGTTTCCTTCGTCAACGCCTCCTCGGCCAGCGGAGGCAGGAGCATCGATGTCGCGCTTTTCGGGGTGGCCCCCGACAGTTTCCTTTACCGGGACGCTCACGGCGCACCGGATCAGCACGAGGCCAGCCGGGGCAGGCCACTTCACGGCCTTGTTCTCGCGGATGAACTGAAGGAGGAAGGAGTGAAGGTCGGTGACCGCTTTCGGATCGGCACCGACTCGGGAAGCCTGCCGGTGATCGGGTTCACCTTCGGTGGAACCTACGGGCATGCTCCGATCGCCTACACGGACCTCGGCATCTGGCGGCAGGCGCTTTTCGGCAACGAAGCGGAGCCACGCTACTCCGCCCTTGCCCTTCAGCTCCCCTCCGGCTTTGACGTCACTGCGGCCGACCGCCGAGCCGGAACCGAGACGGTAAGCAAACAGGACGCCTACGCGGGTTCGCCCGGATACTCGGCGGAAACCGGCACCATGACCTTGATCCGGGCATTCCTGCTCGGGATTTCCGCACTCATAGTCGGTGCTTTCTTCACCATTCTCACGATCCAGCGAACCCGTCAGATCGGCCTGCTCAAGGCGATGGGCGCCTCCAGCGCATACGTGCTGAGGGACGGAATCGGCCAGATAGCGGTAATCGTCGTTCTGGCGACCGCGGCTGGAACTCTTGCCGGGAGCGGAGTAATCGCGATCGTCGGCCGAGGTGCTGTTCCGGTCGAACTGTCGGCGAGCGCTGTGATCCAGAGCGCCCTCCTGCTGGCCGGCTCGGGAGTGATCGGTTCTCTCTTCGCATTCCGCCGGGTGACCAGAGTTGAACCGGCGATCGCACTCGGAGTAGAGCAGTGACCGAGAACGAAGGAAACACCCCGGCACTCGCGCTCCGGGACCTCTCGGTGAGCGTTCCAGACGGGCAACAGACCCGGATCCTCCTCGACCACGTCAACCTTGAAGTCGCGGCGGGCGAGTTGCTGGCGATCACCGGTTCATCCGGCTCTGGCAAGTCGACCCTTCTGGCCCTGGCCGGTCTGCTCCGTCGACCGGATTCGGGCGAAGTGACGATCTGCGGCGAGCGAACCTCGGATCTCGGTGAGCGACAGCGAACCGACCTGCGCCGCCGGCAAGTATCGATCGTCTATCAGTCCGCGAATCTGGTGCCCTCACTGACCGCTGTCGAACAGCTCGAGCTGGTCGGACACATAAACCGGGAGAAACGCAAGACCGCCCGAACGAGGGCCGAATCTCTGCTTGAGGAACTCGGGATCGGCGACCGGTGGAACCAGCTACCAGGCCGGATGTCGGGCGGTGAACGTCAGCGGGTCGGGATCGCCAGAGCCCTCATGTCGGAACCGTCCGTGCTGCTTGCCGACGAGCCGGTCGCTTCGCTTGACCCGGAGCTTTCGGTCCAGATCGCGGAGCTCCTGGCCAGCGAGACCAGATCGAGAAACCTGGCGACCGTGATCGTCACTCACGACGAGGTTCCACTCAACTACGCCCACCGGCATCTTCATCTCGAAGCAGGCAAGTTGACGGACGTCGGCCTGGCTGATGTCCGGTAAAGACATCGGACAGCCCTGACACCCGATCCGGCGCCTTTGGACATTGTGCCGGAACAGGTTTGGATCGTCAGGAGTGATCGGGGTCACTGGCCGCGGCAGCGGCGTCCTCCGCTTTCACCGACAGGCGCACCTTGAGCGCGCCGAGAAAGCCGAGAAGCAGAAACACCGAAGCTGCCAGCAGAGAAATTCGGGTGCCATCTGCGAAACCTGACGCAAGTGAGTTCACTGCTGTGTCGGTAGCTGATCCGAGCTGGCTGGATGAGCCTTCTGTGCGCAGCTGCGAAATGGTTGAGCCGGCGCTTTCGCGGGTGCTGTCAGCCAGCCGGGTCGCCGACTCTCCGGTCAGGCCGTCCTTTTCCAGCGCGGCTGGCAGGGTCACCGCCAGCGCCACCGACAGCGCCGCACCGGAAAGTGCTGTCCCGAGGGCCGAGCCGATCTGCCTCACGGTGCTCTGGGTGGCCGAACCCTGTCCGGAAATTTCGGTAGGTACGTCCCGCAGGACCAGGCCGGTCAGTTGCGCCGATGCCAGCCCTAGTCCAAGCCCGTAGACGACCAGCAGGGCGGCGATAAGCCAACCCGGTGAAGTAGCAGTCAATACGAGAGCCAGCACAACCACACCCCCTATCTCCAGTCCGAGACCGATCAGAACAGTGCTGGCAGCACCGAACCGGGCCGCCAGGTGACGGGCAGATGCTCCCGAGAAGAACGCCCCGATTGCCATTGCGGCCAGGACCAGCCCGGCCTCCATGGTGTCGAAGCCAAGGGCGTTGATGAGGTAGAGAGGGAGCACGAAGATGATCGCGAATTCACCGATCGCGACCATCGCCGCGGTCAGGTTCCCCCAGGAGAAGGTCGGTACCCGGAAGAGGTCAAGGTCAAGCAGGGCTGATCGCCTCACCTTTGCCCGGTGTCGTTCCCAGACCACGAAGAGGGAAATCGAAACAGCGGCGATCGCGAAGCAGACCGGAATGATCGAAACCGGAGCAGTCTCTGGCCAGGTGAATCCCAGGATCTGAAGGTCGCCCTTCGGCTTCCACCAACCGATCTCCGGACCTTGAATCACCGCGAAAACAAGCGAACCAAAACCGACCGCACTCAAGAGAGCCCCGTCGACATCCGCCCCACGGCCGCCTTTGAAGCCCTTCGTTTCGGGAACCGTGATCAGAGCAAAAACGAAGAGGGCAAGGCCGACCGGAATATTGACCAGAAAGATCCACTCCCAGGAGGCGTACTGGGTGAGAGCCCCGCCGACCAGCGGCCCGATCGCTGCCGCCCCGGAAATCACGGCTCCCCACACCCCGAAGGCTGCCGCCCGATATTTGCCCCGGAAGGTGGCGTTTACAGTCGAAAGGGTCGATGGCATGATCAACGCCGCGCCAATTCCCTGAACGACTCTTGACACGAGCAGGGCGTCTCCGGTTTCGGATGCTGCCGCAAGGAGACTCCCGCCGACGAAAACAACTATCCCGGCGAGAAAGAGCCTCCGCCTTCCCCAGCGATCGGCAAGACGACCGGTCGAAAGAAGCAATGCGGCCAGGACGATCGCATAGAGACTGTTGACCCACTGGGCGCTACTCAGGTCGAGGTCAAGGTCGCTGATTATCGTCGGCAGCGCGACACCGACGATGGTGCCGTCGAGGACGATCATCCCCAATCCGAGCGACAGGACTACGAGTCCGAGCCATTCTTTCCGGCCGGGTGGGGGTTCTGCCTCCGTTCTGGGATCTTCCCGGCTTTCCGATGGGATCTGGGACACGCCGCGGCACTCTAGAGGTTACGGCCCCGCGTTCACTCCCAACTATCATGTCCACCCATGAACATCGAAGTCACAAGCCGCGGTCCAGTTGATCCCAAAATGGTCGATCTCGCCGAGGAGACGCTGGCTGATCTCGAATCGGCGGTTGGCCGTTCGATCGGGCAGATCCGTGTGGTACTCCGCCAGGAGAAGTCGGGCATTCCGCATCCTGCCCGGGCCGAAGGTGACCTGGTGATCGGCGGCAAGGACATCCGTGGACATGTCGAGGCAGAGACGATGCCCAGGGCGATCCACGATTTGGCGGAGCGCCTGCAGCAGCAGACCCGCCGGCACATCGATCGACTGACCACTCTCAAGCGCAAGTCGGCCGATGCCCCCGAAGGCAAGTGGGACCACGACACCTGGGTGCCGCTGCTTCCGTCACAATCGAAGCTGGCCCCGGGGGAGCGAAATGTGATCCGGCGCAAGGTTTTCTCGCTGCTGCCGCTGACGGCGGGCGAGGCGGCCGAAGTGATGAGCGAACTCGACCACGGCTTCTACCTCTTTCATGACTCGGAGACCGATGCCGACTCCGTCGTCTACCAGCGAGACGACGGTCAGCTGGCGGTAATCGCCCCCAGGGAGGTTTCCACCCCGGCCGACCCGGAAAGCCAGGGCGGCATTACGCGTGAACCAAGCCGCTATTCCGGATCTCTTTCGCTTGAAGATGCGGTCAGTGAGATGGACGAACTGAATCACCGTTTCATGTACTTCAACGATGCTGCCGCCGACCGTGGCGCAGTGCTCTATCTGCGCTACGACGGCCACTACGGCCTGATCGAACCAGAAGCCTGAGCGCGACCGAAACCCGGGGAACCGGTATCGAGTCGGGCGAAGCGATCCGGCAACCGCCCGGAGCTGCCATTGAGGCACCGGCCCGGCATGCTTTCGGGCGTGTGCTGGCCCCGGGCGGTGAGTGCTTCTCCCGCGACGTCCGCGCGGTCCACTGCCTGCTTGGACGGCCTGCCGCAGCCCGGGCAGGAAGGCCAGGGTCAAATCGCGAGCACGCGGTTCAGGTGTTCCAGGTCACCTGGCCACCGGTTGCGGGTTCGGACTTGAGCTTCCTTCGCGCTTGGGTATGCGCTCCATCGCCCGCTCGACGAGCGCGGTAATCGTCAGTGACGGATTGACGCCAAGGTTGGTCGGCAAAACCGACCCGTCGCACACCATGAGGTTCTCGTAACCGTGCACGTTGAGGTCAGCGTCGACCACCCCGTGGTCAGCGGTGGCACCGATTACAGCGCCGCCAAGGAAGTGAGCGGTCACCGGCGTGCAAAGCATGGCCTCGAACACCGAGGCCTGCGCCGTGCCGCCCATCTTCTCGGCCAGGCGACGAGCAACATCGTAGGCCGCCGGGATCGGCTGGGGACGAGGCGATCCAGGGTCCGGCTCGGTCTGCAGAATCACGGTGCCATCGCGCAACCGCCGCCACGGGCGCAACCGGATCGACGAGTCGAGCGATTGCATGACGATGAACAGAAGGGTGCGTCGGGACCAGTGGCGCGGGTTGCTCGCGCGAAGCAGTGCGCGCGGATTACGCAGCGCCGCAGCGGCGAACCGCAGGGGCTGTTTGCCGCGCGATCCCGGATCGACGAGCAGCGAGAACATCGACGAGTTGAAATCCCCGCCAGTCCCGTACACCACCGGCTCCACATGTGTGTTCTCATCGAGCCAGACGCTCGATGAGATACAGACCGAGTCGGAGAGGTCGAACCGATCGTCCGGTGCGGTCACTGCGAGCACTGACTCGGAGTTGGTGCGCACCTTTTCGCCAAGACGCGGGGAAAGCACGTTGAGTGACCCGTTGAGCCGGCAGCGCTGCAGCAGCTTGTTGGTACCAAGCGTCCCGGCCGCGACGACGACGGCGCGGGCATTGATGGTCCGGCGGCCTCGCATCAGCACGTTGCCCGGGGTGACGCTGGTGACAGCAAAACCCTCGCTCCCGTCGCCGCTGCGGCCGAGCGGACGGATGTCGGTCACCAGGCGTTCGGGCAGGATCCGCACTCCGAGGCGTTCGGCGAAATACAGGTAGTTCTTGGTCAGGATGTTCTTGGCTCCCACGCGGCAGCCGACCATGCAGTTGCCGCAGCGTGTGCAACCGGTGCGAGACGGTCCGGCACCGTCGAAATAGGGGTCGTCGACCGTCTCCCCGGGCGCACCCAGGAAAGCGCCGACGGTCGGTTTGCTGTAGGTGTCGGCGATACCGAGGTCCCCGGCAACATCCTTGAGCAGGCGGTCGCCGACGCCATCGCGCTCGTAGCGCATGACGCCCAACATCCGCTCCGCCTCGTCGTAGTGGTCCGGCAGCTCGGCACGCCAGTCGGCAAGCCCCGCCCACTGCGGGTCGTCGAAGGTCCGGTCCGGCGGGCGAAGCAGCACCATCGAGTAGACGAGCGAACCACCCCCGACACCCGAGCCCGACAACACCGTGATGTCCTTGAACGGAGATACCCGCAGCATGCCTCGCAGCTTCAGTAGTGGCAGCCAGAAGGCCCTGGGGATCTGCCAGGTCGCTTCGGGCATATCGGCGTCCTCATATCTGCGACCACACTCCAGCAAGGCAACGCTGTAGCCCTTCTCGGCCAGGCGCAGGGCTGCGGTGCTGCCACCGAAGCCGGATCCGACGACAACGTAGTCGAAGTCGTAGCCGCTCCGGCTCATCGGGCTCACACCCGCGGTATCCGCCGCAGGATTCGCAAGCCGACAGTCATCACCGCCGCATACGGCGCTGCCGGGGTCCCGGCATCCGGGGTCAGCGGCATCAGCCTCTGGGCAGCAACGGTCTGTGCCTCGGTGTATTTGAGGATTCCGTGCTCGCCGTGGCGGCGCCCCATCCCGGATTGCTTCATGCCTCCCATCGGCGCGTCGATCGAGCCGAACGCCGCCGCGTACGGCTCGTTGATGTTCACCGTACCCGCCTTGATTTGGGGGGCGAGCTTGCGTGCGGCCGAGATGCTTCCGGAATAGATGCTCGCGTTGAGCCCGTAGTCGGAGTCGTTGATCTGCCCGATCGCCTCTTCGACGTCGTCGTACGGGTAAACCTCAAGCAGCGGCCCGAACGTCTCGTTGGCGTGGCAGTCCATCTCCGGGGTGACCCCGACAAGCACGGTCGGTTCGAAGAACAGCGGGCCGACATCCGGCCGCGCCCGGCCCCCCGCAACGACCGAGGCGCCCTTGGCGACGGCGTCGTCGAGATGGGCGATCGTCGCCTCAACCTGCTTGCGCGAGATCATCGACCCGATGTCGGCGTTCCAGTCGAGGCTTCCTCCGAGATTCAGCTTGCCGACGTGCTCGGCCAGCCGTTTGACGAACCCGTCGTACAGGGAGCGATGCACGTATATGCGCTCCATCGCAATGCACAACTGGCCGGCGTTTCCGAACGAGCCACTGACAGCACCCTTGACGGCGCGTTCCAGCCGCGCATCCGGCAGGACCAGCATGGCGTTCTTGCCTCCGAGCTCCATCGAGCAGCCGATCAGCCGCTCGCCACAGCGGCCCGCCAGCTTGCGGCCGGTCGCCGTCGAGCCGGTGAACATCAGGAAGTCGGCGAGCTCCACGATTGCTCCGCCGACCAGCGGACCGTCTCCCGTTACCACTTGTGCCAGGCCCGGCGGCAAACCCGCCTGTTCAAGCAGCTCGAAGGCCCAAAGTGCCGCCAGCGGAGTCTGGGCGTCCGGCTTGGCGATCACGCCGTTCCCGGCGACGAGCGCAGCCAGTGCGTCGGTGACTCCCATCGTAAGCGGGTAGTTCCAGGGCGTAATGAAGCCGCAAACGCCGACGGGGACATGGTGCTCCCAGGCTCTCGTGAGCACCGGGGTCGCGCCGGCCCGGCGCCGGACGCGAAGATGCGACGGCGCGTGCTTGCCGTAGTAGCGCGCGGTCGAAGCTGTGGCCATCACCTCTTCGAAGGCGTTCAAACGCGACTTGCCGCTCTCCAGCTGGATCAGATCAAGAACCTCGCGCTGGCGGGCGAGCAGCAGGTTGTGGAAGCGGAGGAGCACCCGCGCACGCCGACGCGCTGGCCAGCGAGCCCATTCGATCTGCGCAAGGCGTGAACGCTGCATCGCCATTTCGACATCTGGTACCTCGCATGCCGGTACCGACGCCACCAGCTCACCCGTGACCGGCGAGCGGACTTCGA
>JAGQUU010000034.1 GCA_020438345.1 Solirubrobacterales bacterium
CCGCTCACTGGATCCCGAACGCTGGCGGATTGAAGTCGAAGCCGGGGTAAGGACCGCGACGGTCCATCGGATCGCCCTCGAGAACGGCCTTCTGTTCCCGCCTGACCCCGGTGCCAGCGAGCAGTCGACAATCGGTGGGAACGTCGCCACAAACGCCGGTGGCCCACATGCTTTCCGTTACGGCGTGACCGGAAACTGGGTCACCGGTGTTGAGGCCGTCGTCCCGCCCGGAGAAATTCTCGTTTCCGGCGGCCCGCTCCGCAAGAACGTGGCCGGCCTCGACCTGACTGACCTCATGATCGGCTCCGAAGGAACCCTCGGGATAGTCACCTCCGCCTGGCTGCGGCTGGTCCCGGCCCCGGAAGAGCGTGGTGTGGTGGTTGGCTTCTATCCAGACGCCGGTTCGGGCTGCGACGCGATCGGCACAATCATGGGCTCGGGCATCGAACCTGCCGCGCTCGAGTTCCTTGACCAGGGTGCCCTCGCCTCGAGCCTTGGTTCCTTCCCCGCGGCGTCTCCGGAGAAGGCCGGCTTCGCGGTGATTGCCGAGACGGACGGGACCTCCGGTGAAGTGCGCAGGGTAATAGCCGAGCTAGAGGAGGCGATGGCCGAAGGGGCTCTGACCATGCCGGTGCGGATTACCGATCACACAGAAATTCGTGACTTCTGGACCTGGCGTGATGGTGTTTCCTTTGCGGTCACAGCCCAGCGTGGCGGCAAGATCTCCGAGGATGTCGTGGTGCCAGTCGAGTTTCTCGCCGAAGCGGTCGAGGAAACGGTGGCGATTGGCCAGAAACATGGCTTGCCGGCTTGTTCCTGGGGGCATGCCGGCGATGGCAACCTGCATTCAAGTTTTCTGGTCGACCTGAGCGACGGGGAACAGATGAGGCGCGGAAACGAGGCGGCGGCGGAAGCCTTCCAGATGGCGATCCGCCTGGGCGGATCGATCAGCGGCGAGCACGGCATCGGATCGCTAAAGACGGCTCATGTCGAAGACGCGCTTGGTCCGGTGGCGGTCCGCCTGCAGGCGGAGATCAAAAGGGTCTTTGACCCGGAGCTGCTCTTGAATCCCGGCAAGAAGATTCCACTGGCCTGATCCGGTCACCCGGCGAGGTAAGCCCGACCAACGCCTGACCCGGGCTCGACCAACGCCTGGTCAGGGCCCGGGCGATCCGCGAACTTCACCCAGGTTGAGGACCGGAGCGCATATGGCCGAGACTTCAATCTCGGTGAACTTGCTGTCGGTGGTTTCTTTGATTCATGTGCCTTCGGTGGCCTTTGGTCCCGGGATGTTGCGGAAGCGAAACTCCTGGGGCTCCATACCGGCCTGAACGATGTGACATACCCCGCTCTGGTCGGAAAGGAAGAGTGCTTCGATGCCATCAACCACACGCTCGACCGGAATGATCGGCACTCCGCCGGACTCAAGGTTTTCCCGGAAGTCGCCGATGATCCTCGTATCAGCGAAACCCGGACAGATTCCATTCAAATGGATCCCCTCAAGCGCGTAGGCCGGCCCGGCCGAACGGACCAGCCCGACAACGGCGTGTTTGTTCGCCGCGTAGATCGGGTCGAAAGGAACCGCGGTGAGACCCGCCAGCGAGGCTGTGGCGACGATCGAACCGCCACCGCGGCGACGCAACGCCGGGATCGCGGCATTCAGCCCGAAAACAACTCCGTCGATATTGATCGCCATCGCCCGGCGGTAAAGCTCAAGGTCGAAACTGTCATCGAGACCGCAGCCGGTGGAAACACCGGCGTTGAGAAGGGCCATGTCGAGGCCACCGTAGGTTTCAGTCGCGAAGGCGACCGCCCGCTCGCTTTGTTCGGGCTCGCGCACGTCACAGCGGATGAAGCTGCCACCGATCTCGGCCGCCGCCTGTTCACCGGGACCTTGCTCGATGTCGGCCAGAACAACCTTCGCTCCGGCCGCCGCCAGCCTTGCCCCGGTCGCCCGGCCCAGCCCGTTGGCACCACCAGTGATCAGCACCACCTTCTCCGAAAAGCTCATGGCGGGTAGCATGCCAGCATCTGGGGCAGGCCGGGAATAGCGGTCTTCGCTCCGTTGTTGAACTACCGGGAGAGGTAAAGAGTTGAATCCGAATCTGGCCACACTGCTGACCGAGTCCGCAGAAAAGTTCCCTGAGCGGATTGCGGTCCGGCTCGACGACGTCGCCATCCCCTACGCGGCCCTCGACCAGACCAGCAAGCTGGTCGCCGGATTGCTCGAATCGAAGGGCGTAGGGCCAGGTGACCGGGTCGGCATCATGCTCCCGAACGTCCCCCACTTCCCGATGGTCTATTACGGCGTTCTGCGAATGGGTGCCCGCGTCGTCCCGATGAATGTCCTGCTCACCGCCCGCGAGGTCAAGCACTACCTGGGAAATTCGGGTGCCAAGGTTGTCGTGGCCTGGGAAGACTTTGCGCCGGCCGCAATCGAGGCTGCCGAAGGCACGGACGTCGAAGTCATTTCAATCAACCCGACCAATGTCGGCGAGCTGATCGGCGGGATCGAGCCATTCAACGATGTAGTTGAAGTCGCACCGGATGACACCGCCGTGATCCTTTACACCTCGGGCACCACTGGCACCCCGAAGGGCGCCGAGCTGACCCACAGCAACATCCGTTCGAACATCGAATCCATCGAGGACCTCTTCATGCCCTCCGAAGAAGATGTCTTCTTTGGCGGCCTGCCGCTATTCCATGTTTTCGGCCAGACAGTGGCGATGAACGGCGCAGTATCGGTCGGTGCCGAACTGACCCTTCTGCCCCGTTTCGACCCGGTCAAGGCGCTGGAAATAATCCAGCGTGACAAGGTCACGATCTTCCAGGGTGTCCCGACCATGTACGCGGCGATGCTGCATGTGCCAAACCGCAGTGAATTCGACATCAGCTCGCTCCGGCTCTGCGTTTCCGGCGGGGCGGCCTTGCCGGTTGAAATCATCCGTGCCTTCGAAAGCGAGTTCGGGACCCCGATCCTCGAAGGCTATGGCCTCTCCGAGACCTCGCCGGTCGCTTCGTTCGGCCGGATCGACATGGAGCGCAAACCCGGCACGATCGGGACCCCGATCACCAACGTCGAAATGCGGATCGTCGACGAGGAGGGCGGTGTGCTCGGAGTCGGCGACATCGGCGAACTCCAGATCAAGGGACCGAATGTGATGAAGGGCTACTGGGAAATGCCGGAGGCCACCGCAAAGGCGATCGATTCCGATGGCTGGTTCGCTTCAGGTGACATGGCGACCGTTGACTCTGACGGCTACTACTCCATCGTCGACCGCAAGAAGGAAATGATCCTGCGCGGTGGCTACAACGTCTACCCACGTGAGGTTGAAGAGGTGCTCTACGAGCATCCCGCGATCGCCGAGGCCGCAGTCATGGGTATCCCCCACGACGACCTCGGCGAGGAGATCGTCGCGATCATCGCCTTCAAGGAAGGCAAATCGGCAACCGAGGATGAGGTTCGCGCCCACGCAAAGGAAGGCGTCGCGGCCTACAAGTATCCGCGTCACATCCTGATCGTTGACGAACTCCCGAAAGGTCCGACCGGGAAGATCCTGAAGAGGGAGATTGACCTCAGTCAGGTCGGCTGAGGCCGTGCCGGGCACCAACCGGTCCTGACCCGGGCGGTGTCCTCCCGTGCGGTTAGCCTGCGGCCCGTGAATGGGTCCAGACAATGCTGAGGCTCAGAGTCGACGTTCAGACCGGTGAGCGTGACCGGCTGATTGAAAGCCTGAAGGACCTGGCGGGTGTCCGGAGGGTCACTTCCGAGCCCGATGCCTGCAACGGGCACTTCGTCATCTCGGCCGATGTGGAACCCCATGCGGCCGATGAAGCGCTTGCCGCCCTCCACGCCTGCGACCTTCATCACGACGACTACGTTCTGGTCCGGGAGGACATCCTCACCCATGGGCTGAGGGCGGGGGGACTTTCCGCTAGCGGCGGGTATTCCTGGGTCGAGATCCTCGGCGAGGCGAGAGCCAACGCCAGGCCGGTCGCCCGGTATTTCCTGCTGATGGCTGTAGCGGGCTGGATCGCCGGGCTCGGCGTGATCGAGTCAAGCACAATTCTGATTGTCGGGGCGATGGCGGTGAGTCCCGATCTGATGCCCCTCTGTGCGACCTGCGTCGGGCTGGTGGGCCGGAGAACCAGGCTGGCACTGAGGTCATTCGGGACCTTGATCCTGGGCATGGGCATGGTGATGCTGGTCGCGTTCCTGGTGGCCCTCTGCCTGCAGGTGCTGGGTATCCTTGATCACGATTTCGACATCCGTGAGGTTGAACTTGAAGGGCTCGCGGACGCTGATTACTCGACTGGCCTGATCGCCCTGGGTGCCGGGGTGGCGGCGATCCTCTCGTTCGAAACCCGGGGGGCCACCGCGGTCGGGGTCGCCATCTCTGTGACCACCGTGCCCGCCTCGGCGTACTTCGGGGTGGCAATGGCGGTGGGTGAGACTTTCGAGGCGTGGGGTGCCCTTCTGGTGCTGGGCATCAACCTGGCCCTGCTGGTCGTCGGGGGAACCATCACGCTTCACCTCCAGCGGATACTCACCCCGAGGTCCAGCCGATAGGCACCAAACGGCCGGCACCAAACGATCCGGGCCTGGTCTTCCGGGACAGCCCGAACTGTTGCCACGCGGTGATGCGAATCCGAAGCCGCCCGGGGGCGCTCCTACCCGGAAGGGGTGTGGGCCTCGATCACTTCGCGATCTTCCGGCCAGCCCTGAAGCAGATGCTTGCGCTTCGCAGCCTGAAAACGGTCCCAGTGGAAGCCGGGAGCCATGGTGGTCCCGACCAGACTCCAGGCTCCGGTCGTCTCCGCCGCCTGCCAGGTGCCGCCGGGCACCAGAATCTGGGGGCGTTCACCTTCCGCGAGACCGATACCCAGGACTGGTTGACGGGCCTCTCCCTGTTCCGGCCCGAGGATGTGGATCCGCACCGGCGCACCGGCATAGAAGTGGAAGATCTCCGGACCTGGCAGTCGGTGAAGCATCGTTGGCTCGTTCTGCTCGAGCAGGAAATAGATCGATGTTGAATTCTCGTCCTTGAACTTTCGCCGGAACATACCGCCCTCCTGGGGCAGTGGCTCCAGACGCAGTTCACGGATGATCGTTTCGCGATCCATACAAAGACATTACGGCAGACACCCGATGATGTGAAAGATCAACTTTCACATGGAAGCAGCCGACCTCCGTAAAGGAGCCCTGAGTCAGGGCAGAAAGACCGCGCTGCCTCTGCCGCCGACGCAGACCGTACCCCGCTTCCAGGGGCTGCAACTCATCTTGTAGTGCTCGCCGGTCACCGGACTGTAGGCATTGATCGTCGTCGCTCCGGGGTTGCTGCCGTATTCGCCGGCAACATTCATCGCGAAGGCACAGGATGTGTTGAGACCGATCCGGATGCCATTCCCGCAGGAAGAATCCGGGCCGTTGCTGACGCTCTCCTCGTAATAGCCGTCTCTCGGACCAGGGTTGCCAATAGCCGAACCGCCATTTTGGGGAGCAACACCCTGATTTCCGGAACTGTTTCCCTCGTTGGCACCGCCACTTTGCCCGTAACCGCCGGACGCCTGGTCGACCTTGCCGTTCTGTGAATTCTTTTCCGTTCCCTGCCCGGCTTCTTGCTGGAGCTCCTTGACCTGATCCTGGAGCTGCTTCAGCCGGGCATTCTCACGAGCTTCCCGGGCACCTTCCTCACGGGCAGTCTGCAGCTGCTCCTCGGTCGAGCTGTCATCGCCGCCACAACCGTAGGCGAAGAGCCCGATAAAGAGCAGGACAAGGACGGTGACGACTCCCTTTGCGCGAAGCATGTCCGGATTGTAGTGCCGAACAGGAGGTCGTTTCAATTCACGACGAGTGTCGACTTGTGCGACAAGTCACACGACCTGGTGATTTTCTGTTAGGTTGCGAACGCTCAAGTACAGGGAAAAACGTGTCGGTACACAAAGTGATGCACGAGAAAAGCTAAACCAGGGATGGGGGCAGGGATGAAGGGATTTTCTAGCTGGACGAGTTTGATCGCCGGGGTTGCTTGCGGATTGGTGTTGTTCTGCGGGACGGCTTCAGCTGCAGATCCGGTAGTCAATCCGGGCAGCAACTTCAACTCGACGGTGACCGGGGGCACGATCACGATCGGCACTTCGCTCGATCCGATCGAAGTGGGGGTGATGAACCCTTCTCCGCGGCTCCGGAACATCACAGTCAACCCTGACGGCACTTTCTCCGCCGCGGCTGCTGATTTCGTCTTCCCCCAACTCGTGCTGCCGGTCGACAGCCCGGTCGGTTCGGTTGACATTTTCGTGCAGATCCGTGCGGCCAATCCGGTCACTGGCACCATCGACCCGGCAACGGGTGAGATCAGCATGACCACCGCGCTGACCATCCAGCTGACCAGCAACCACGCGATCGTCGCCCTCGGCAACAACTGTTACGTGGGCACGCCGGCGAATCCGATCCCCTTCTCTGCCACCGGCGGCGCCGCAAAGGGCGTCCCCTATGACGAATACGCCGGTACCACCACGGTTATCGATGACACGCTGGCGATCCCTGCCGCATCCGGCTGCCCGACCATCGTCGGACAGGACGTCAATGCAATTGTCAACAGCACAATGGGATTGCCATCCCCCTCCGGACAGAACACCGTGGAGCTTGCCATGAGGTTCAACCCGGCCCCACATTCGGAGAACTGGATTGATCCGGAAGGTCCGGGCAACATCCCGCCGACAATCATCAACGACACCAATGTCGAGGTGGATGCCGGCGTCAACTTCCGTTCCTGGCTGGAGAGTTTCACCGTAGCCAACGACCGGATCCAGGACAATTTCGGCGCTTCCTCAGCCAGCAGCCGCAACGGCAATACCGTGCGCGTAACCCTGCTCGTCAAGCACAACCCGGGCCGCGAGGTAGCCGGAATCCGGGTTGATGACAACTGGGATGCCAGCGATGATTCGGACGGGGCGACAATCCATCCGGTCACTGCCGAACAACCTGATGTCGCGGGCGGCTTCAACTACTCGAAGGTGACCCTGGCCTATGAGCCGACGACCAACATGGGTCTCAACTGCCCCGGACTCTTTGATCCCGACGGCACGCTCGGCCGGACTTCGCAGATCAGCGTGCGGGCAGTCCTTGACAACGGATCCGAATCAGAATCATCGGTCTCACCGATCAAGCTGACTCGTGAGGACTGTAACGCCAAGCTCGATCCGCCCCTGCTCTACGGCTGGGAGGCGCCGGTCCCGACCGGCGGAATCACACCCGGCACCGCGGTTGATTTCAAGTTCCGTGGCTTCGATTCCGACGAAGGCCTGACTGCCCAACAGAAGTTCGGGGGCTACTCCTGGCGGACCCGGAACCTCGACACGGGGGAAACCACCCCGGCAACGCAGGTCTGTCCTGGCAACAACCTGGATGGAGCCCTCCGGACCCTCAACGTCACCTTCCCCAAGCGCGGTCGCTGGGTTGTGGAGGCGCGGCCGATGAACATGGCCAATGACATTCTTGACAATCAGGGATGCATTTTCCCGGGTAGTCTGCCGGCCGGATCGTTCTGGTCCTGGATCGGTGCGGTCGACGTCAACTCGCCGGCCGAGATATCGGAAATCAAGAGCCCAGGCGCGAACCTTTCGCTGCCAGCCCGACCGGGCGTTGACAACACCATCACGGCTTCGGTCAGCTCGACGGATCCCTTCGACGTGCCGAACAGCGCCGGCGGCCTCACCCAGACAATCGAATGGGACCTTGACGGTGATGAAAACAACGGCTTCGAGGTTGTTCGCTATGGCGACAGCCGGACCGGCATGGGTCCGGGCCAGAACCAGATCCTGATTGACACTTCGTCGCTGGACCCCGGATTCCATCCGGTCCGGGTGCGGGTCGGTGACAACGGCGCGCTCGGTGGCGCCGACGACATCCGCCGGACCAATATCGCGACCGGCCAGTTCATGGTCAACACTCCGCCGGTAGCCGGAGACCTGAACGTGCAGACCGTTGAGGACAACTCTGTCGCGACCCCGCTGTCGGCCACTGACACAAACGCGGACGGCTCACACGATGTTCTGACCTGGAGGCTCACTGGAGCTCCAGCCCACGGTTTCCTCTCCGGGGAATGGCCGAACCGCGTCTACCATCCGGAAGAAGGTTTCAGTGGCACTGACAGTTTCGTCTTCGAAGTAAGTGACGGTTACGGCGGCACCGACACCGGGACCGTCACCGTGAACGTGACCCCGGCACCTGAAACACCGGTGACGCCTGTCGATCCCGGCAATCCCGGCCCCGAAAAGCAGGCTTTCAAAGCGACCTTCACCGAGGGAAGAGTCAACCTGAACGAGGAGTCCGGGCCCGGTACATCCGGTGTGAAAGTGGTGGATTCCGCGGTCGCCGACACACCGGTCACTTTCGACACGAAACACTGGGACAAGGCAACCGGGCAGATCCTCGCCCCGCCCGGTGACCTGGTGATCCCGGCGAAGACGGTCCGGCTTAG
>JAGQUU010000035.1 GCA_020438345.1 Solirubrobacterales bacterium
AATTCCGGTGCAAAAGCAAGAACCCCCACGGCGGTTTTCGCGCGTGGAGGTTCTAACTTTCACTCTATGGTGGAGCTAGCCGGAGTCGAACCGGCGACCTCTTGGGTGCGATCCAAGCGCTCTGCCAACTGAGCTATAGCCCCGCGACCGACAAGGATACGGAGTCCCGACGTGCAAAGAAGTTGACGTCATGCACGATGTCCGCGTAAACCGCATAGTCTTTATCCGTACCGTCAGCTACTGAGAGACCAATGGGAATTCTCGACGAAGCAATCCGGGAACACCTTGAGCTGAAACGTCAGCAAGGGGCAGATGAAAAGGAACTGAAGGGACTGGAGGACCAAGCCTTCGGTCAGGCCGAGCGACCTGACGCAACCGCCCCTGCTGGTTCGCCGGAAGCCGAAACCCGCATCCTCAGCCCTGGTTCCAGCGTTACCTCCCCGGCTGGTGAAGGCGATCAGCTTGACAAGGTTTTCGAGGAGACCCGCCGGGTCGAAGCTGACGCGGCAGCGGCCAAAGCCCGCGCGGAGGCCTCAGGGGCCGAAGCGGCTGTGGAACCACCGCCCGCAGCGGCTGAGCCGACCGATCCGGAAGCGACCTTCGCGGAACATCCTGTGCCCGAGCCACCGGCCGCTCCCGAAGAACCGTCGGCAGTGGCAGGAACCGGTGAGCAGCCAACCGTCGATTCATCCGAGGCGAAACCGGAGATTGAACCCGAACCGGTTCCGGAGGAGCCAGCCGGGGAAGGCGATGCCGGGGACCTGCTGGAAGCTGAACGCCACCACCTTTCCAGCCATCCAACCGAGCATTACGACGTTGATGCCGCGATCGCCGAAGAAGAAGAAATTGATGTCCTGAGCGAGAGTTCTCTCTCCGATGAGCTTGACCGGGCACTTGAGAGCGGCGAGGAAGCCGCTGCCGGAGGAGAGACCGTCGAGTACGACATGTCTTCGGGGCCCGATTCCGGAGAGATCGACCTGGGCGAACCGGAGTCGGCCGAGCAAGAGGCGGCTGACAGCACGGAAGCAGTCGAAGAAGATGAAGCTGATTCGGCTGAGCTCCTTTACGAAGATGCGGCTACCGAGAATCAACCTGTTGAGGAAGCTGAAACCGAAAGTGAAGGCAACTTCTTCGATCAGGATGATGTTCTCGAAGCAACCCCGGACTTCCTCGAAGAGACCCCGGAGCATGATCGTCTCTGGTTCGAGCAGAAGGAACCGAAGGACTTCGACTTCGGGGACTGAGCCTTTGACGGCCGAGGCCTTAGAATCCTCCGGCTGTCACTAGCGGGGCCATAGCTCAGTTGGCAGAGCGCCTGCTTTGCAAGCAGGAGGTCGCCGGTTCGATCCCGGCTGGCTCCATCCCAATAGGCATGGGAAATAGGGATGCCGGGGAACTTCAAACCACCCCCGCATATCCGCTCCGTTTCGTGCACTAGTGCCACTTTTCGGCTCGATATGCGTGGATGCGCGCGAATTTCTTCCGATTCCCAGGTGATTCCGGGCCTCTTACTCGATATGGATGCGTGCCAGCGCGGCTGCCGGGCCGCCGGATCTAGGCCGCCCCGTTTGGGGGTGGGAAGGAGCACGAGATGCATCGCAACGAGAAGCACTGGCTGACCGACGAGGAGCTGGAGATCGGCACCTGGGGCGAGAGCCTGGAGGAGGCGGTGGTCGAGATCAAGAACCTGCTGCCTCGTTTAGAGTTCGCTTTCAGCGGCGTCGAGTTCGCGGCCGCGGCGATCCGGGCGAAAGAGATGGGATTCGATCGGAGCACGGCCTTCTGGCCGATCGTCTTCCCAAAGGAAACGACGTACGGGATGGCGTGGAGCGACGACCCTGATCTGGTCTCTGGGATCGAACCGCCGCCGGACCTGAGTCCCGGCTGGAAGTTAGATCCGCATTGGGGCGACCGGGTGAGATACTGGAACGGAGAGGCGTGGGACCTGGTCTCTGCGCCGGCTCCGGGCAACCTCGACCTCTACGAGCGCATCGCGGCAGGTGAGGACGTAGATGAGGTCCCCGAGGCGGTGACGATCCATCCGGCCAACTCGAAAGAGCCGAACCCGCTCTTGGAGATGCTCAGGAGAAAGCCGGACGAAGATCCCGGCGAGATCTAAGAGGCCTTTGATTGCTTGGTGACGACGGACCGAACCTTCGCTGCAACCGTGGTCGGGTCGTCGTGCTCCCACACTCGTACGACCGTCCAGCCGGCCGCGGTGAGGCCGAAATCCACTTCTCGATCTCGGGCCATGTTTCGCTCAAGCTTGGGCTTCCAGTAATCGCTGTTCGCCTTCGGGGTGGTTCCGTGCTCAGGGCAACCGTGCCAGAAGCAACCGTCGACGAAGACAGCGACCTTCTGTCTCGTGAAGACAACATCCGGCTTCACGAGTCGGTCCGGGTGGAACTGACCCGCTTTTTCGGGCACCTGAAGGCTTTCGTCTGGAAGCCGAGAATGAGAGGTTCCGAAGATGCCGAGAACACGTCCCGCATATCCGGAGGAGTTCAAGCAGGAGGCTGTTCAGATGG
>JAGQUU010000036.1 GCA_020438345.1 Solirubrobacterales bacterium
GCCGTCCAGGTCCAGCGGTGGCTTGGCCACCACTCCCCCGCCTTCACTCTCCAGGTCTATGTCCACCTGCTGAATGACGATCTTGGCGGCGCACTCGAAATCGGGGCCAAATCCGACCCAGGGTGTCACGAGGGTGTCACGTTGACCCACGGAAACAGCCCGAAACTACACGCAATCAACTAGCCGCAAACCGTGCTACAGAGCCAAAACACGCACCCGCAAGAAAGCGCCGGGAGCGATCATAATCCGCGTGTCGGGGGTTCAAGTCCCTCCCCCGGTACTTTGAGGACCAGTCGCAGGGTGTCTGAGGCGATGCCCTCGAACTCACGGATTCCTTTGCTTTGCCTGATGTAGCTGTATTGTCGCGCCAGCAGTTGAGGCAGCTTCGGTAGGGAAGCGAACCGGCACAGGAAGGTTCACCTCGCTTCGTCCGCTTCGGGGTTTTGGTCCCGTTTCGGATCTCCGGGCCTCCTTGCCAATTCTGATATGACGAGCAGTTCTCGGCTCACATGTATTCGACACGCATTGGTTGGCGTGCCTTCCGTGCGCCACCCATGCGACACCCGGTGATCTCCCCTGCCCTAAAACGAACCAGGAGGTCCCCGAGAGGATTTCCGTCCCGGCGGCTTCTTGGCCTGTCGTGGTTCTCAGGGGCGACGGCCTGAGGCGATCAGGACGGTGGCGTCCATGGCCACGCCATCCGGTGTGATCTCGGCTGCTGAATCTCCGAATTCGAGGGCTCTTTGGCGGATCGACTCGCGGACCTCCGGCTCCATCCCTTCGTAGGCGATAGCCAGCGGGCCGGCGAGTTGAAGGACCACGTCCCACCAGGTCTCGACCGAATCAGCGGTCATTGGAGCTGAAACCGATTCGACCCCGACCGAGACAAGGCCCGCTGACTCGAGGATCTCTCCAAGCTGACCCGAGTCATCAAGAGCGAAGGGACTGGGCGCACCTTCCGGCGGGAAGGTCATGCCGAACTCGTCACCGACCGCGTCCAGCGCCAGGGCGAGCCAGGGATTCTCGAGGCGAGGGCCCCAGGTCATCGCGGCAAAATGGCCGCCGGGCTTTAGCACCCGCAGCGCCTCCGCCACCGCGGCCACATAGTCCGCAGCGAACATCAGGCCGTGACGGATGATCACGGCATCGAAAGTCTCGTCGGCAAGCGGAATGTCCTCTTGCCCGCAAAGCAGGGTGCTGGTGTTCTCCAGACCAGCCGATCGGTGTTCCGCTGCCGCGAGCATGCCGGGCGCGTCGTCAGCGAAAACAACCGAGCCGGACGGACCGACCCTCGCGGTCGCCGCAAGCCCTGCTCCACCCGGACCACAGGCCAGTTCGATCACATCGTTCCCGGCGGCAATCACAGCGGCATCAAGCATTTCCCGAGTGGCTTCTGCGAGATGTCCATCGACGAACCCGGCGTGGTCTTCCCAGGCTCCGGAAACGCTGTCCCACATCTCGGACATGGTTTGAAACTAACCGATTCCCCGCCTATCCCCGGAGAACTTTCATGGAGAACCCGCATCCGGCCGGGCGGCCCGCCGAGGACCGGCCGGAAACGAGTCAAGCCGGATAGGTCAAGTCGCCGATGCCGGTCAGCCATCAGCCTTTTACACACCTTGTGTATAAATTAGGTATGAGCCACTCAGAGCAGCTTCCGATCAGTCCTGGAGCCAATACCCTCGGAGGAATCGTCGCCGAGCGACCGCAGACCGCGGCGGTCTTCGAACGGCTCGGTCTCGACTACTGCTGTGGTGGCCAGCAAACACTCGAGGATGCCTGCCGATCCCTTGATCTCGAACCCGAGACCGTGGCGACTCTGCTTGCCACGCTTGACGGTGACACCACCGACGGTGAGTCTGGTGCTCATGATCTAGGCGACGCCTCGATCGACGATCTCTGTGACCACATAGTCACCGCCCACCATGATCCCCTGCGCGAGGCGATGCCCCGGATCTCGGAACTCCTGGCGAAGGTGGTCCGGGCCCACGGCTCCGAAGATCCAGAGGTAGTGCAACTGGCAGAGTTGTTCAGCCAGACGAGGTCCGGGCTCGAAACCCACATGCACCGGGAAGAAGAGCTTCTGTTTCCTGCCTGTCGTGAAGTTGCGGCGAACCAGGGTGGAGTCAGCCCCGACGATCAGATCCTCGCCGAACTGGACGATGATCACCGTTCAGTGGGTGACGCACTCAAGCAGATGCGAACGCTGAGCCACGACTACAGGCCCGAAAGCGCTCACTGCACTACCCACCGGGTACTGCTGCATGAAATGCAGGAGTTTGAACGTGACCTGCACGTCCACATCCACGAAGAGAACAACATCCTCTTCCCCAAGGTCCGTGAAATGTCCGGCCAGGTCGGGAATAGCTGACCATTCCCGGCTGACCAACGGATAGCTACGCCTCCAGCTGGTCGACCTCGCCCCCTTCAACCCAGCCGGATCGGTTTCCAGTGGGTCGGATTTCCTGTTTCTGTCCCGGAAATCCGACCCACTATTCTCACAAACTGGGCCGGTGCCTCGCGGTGGGTCGGATTTCCTGTGCCTGTGCTGGAAATCCGACCCACTGCAGGGGAGCCGCCGCGAGGGTTGAGGTGGCTGGATGCTTGAGCTGGCCTAGCCTCTGTTTGATTCGGGCATCGGCGGAGGCTGAGTTCCACGGCCTTGACCACCTGTCGGCGGCCGGTCCTCGTAGTCCGAACCTTCGTCGAAATCATGGTCCGAACCGGACTCTCCCGAGGAGTCGTCCTCGTCTTCGCCGTACTCGTCCCCTTCGGATTTCCCACCAGGCATGACGCCTTCGTGGTAGTCATCCTCGTAGCCGGGGCCGCCCTCAAACTCGGAACCGCCTTCGAAGCCAGGGCCGCCATGGTGATGCTCAAAGCCCGGACCACCGGGACCGCCATGGCCGTCCCATTCCCTTTCATAAGAAGCCTGGTCCCAGTCGTGGTCATCATCATCGCCGCTCCAGTGGCCGATCGCGAGGCCGCCGAGAAAGACCACTACCACTACTGCTGCGCCCGCGGCAATCCAGACGCCCTTCTTGCCGGGGTTCCAGCGGCTACCGCCGGCAGCGGACTCATCCGGGACCACAGCCACAGTTGGCTCTTCGACTGGCCTCGATGCCGTCTGTTCTTGCGGCGAAGCGACCTGTTCCTCCGGCATTACCTGGGTGGTTTCATCCTCAGCGGACTTTTCGGCGTCCGAAGCGCTGGAGTCTGACTCCTGTGGGGAGGGAGACTCTGAAGTTGACTCCTCCGGGGTCGTCTCGCTCTTTTCACCTTCGGGTTCTTCCTGCTTGTCAGTTGATTCGTTCATGCCGTGAAGGCTGGACCGTTAACTTTTGCCGACAAGGAGAGCATCGTGAGAGTTCTCTTATGAAACGGGTTTTCACCTGGAATCAAAGCTACGATCAGCGCCGATGCGAATCCTTGTCGTGGAAGATGAACGAGCGATCGCCGACTTCATTTCACGCGGTCTGGAGTCGGAGGGCTACGCGGTTACCTGGGTAGCCGACGGAATCGAAGGTGATGCGCTGGCCCGGACCGGACGCTTCGACCTGATCCTCCTCGACATCATGTTGCCGGGGATGGACGGCCTCGATGTCCTTGCCTCGCTTCGCCGAGGCGACAGCTCGACTCCGGTGATCCTGCTCACCGCGAAAGGTGAAGTCTCGGATCGGGTCACCGGCCTCGATGCCGGTGCCACCGATTACATCGTCAAGCCCTTCGCTTTCGCGGAACTTGTGGCGAGGATCCGGGCTCATCTCAGGCAACCCGGCCAGGGAAGCGCCACCGAACTTCGGGTCGGAAGCATTGACATGAACCTGCTCAAACGCTCGGTCTCCCGGCATGGCCGGGAGATCAACCTCTCGGCCCGCGAGTTCGAGCTGCTCGCATACCTGATGAGGCACCCCGGTCAGGTTCTTTCGAAAGCACAGTTGCTGAACGGAGTATGGGGCTATGACCATGACCCGGAGACCAACATAGTCGGCGTCTATGTCGCCTATCTTCGCCGCAAACTCGCGATCGAAGGCGAACCCGAACCGATCGAAACCATGCGATCCGTCGGATATCGGCTGAAAGAAGAATCATGAGCCTCCCCCGGCCGGGCCTGCGTGGCAAGTTGGCCATTTCGATTGCCCTGGTGCTACTCGTAGCGCTCGGAGTGACTTTCCTTGCCGTCTACCGGGGCACCGGTGAAGAGCTGGAAGAACGCACCGACACCGACCTCGAGCGCGAGTTCCAGGCGATCGGCATGAGATTGACAGCGGGCGGACCAACCACCATCGGTGGCTTCGACGAACGGGCGCGTCAGATCACCGCGGGAGAGACATTCGGTCCGAACTCAAGGGTTGTGTCGATCTCGGTCGACGGTGGAACGGCAGCAACCAACCAGCCCGGCCTGCTCCGAAGCGACCCGGAACTTCGGGGATTCGGAGACCTGCAGCGCCATGAGAGCGACGATTTCAATGAGTTCGAGTACGACGATGACGACGGACACCATGACCATGGGCCTGACCGGGCATTCGAACCATTGCCACCGACCGCTTCCGGCTTCTCCACAGTCGAAATTGACGATGTGGGAGAAGTGCGGGTCCTGACCGGCCTGGTCGAGCTGCCGGGTGAAGCGACAGCGGAGATCCTGGTCGGGCAGCCACTTGCCCCGGTCGAGACCGCGCTTGAGGGTCTCCGCGACACCTTCCTCATCGTCGGCATCGCAGCGCTTGTTCTCGGTGCCCTGGCCGGATGGCTGCTGGCCAACACAGCTACCAGGCCGATGCGGAAGATGGCGACTGTCGCGGAAGGAGTCGACGGTGGCGACCTCTCGGTCCGGATGCCGACCGGAAACACCCGGGACGAGGCCCGGCAGCTTGCCGAATCGTTCAACGGAATGCTGGACCGGCTCGAGGAAACCTTCGATCAGCAGCGAGCCTTCGTCGCCGACGCTTCCCACGACCTCCGTACCCCGCTGACAGTTGTCAGGGGCCAGATCGAGGTGCTGGCCCGGGACCCTGATCCATCGGCAGAGGAAGTGCGTCGCGTATCCGGACTGGTCTCTCAGGCGACTGCCCGGATGGAGGTGATGGTCGAGGACCTTCTGCTGCTTGCCCGTTCGGAATCGGCCGAAGGCCTGGACCTGGAAGCCCTGTCCCCCGGTCCGCTGCTGGCCGGGGAGATCGATGGCCTGGCCTTCGAGGATGACC
>JAGQUU010000002.1 GCA_020438345.1 Solirubrobacterales bacterium
CCCTGGCCGGGGTATTCCTTCCGATGGAATGGATCACCCGTCCGGGCCAACCCGGACAGAACATGATTCTCAAGTTAGCGTGACGTTAGCACCTGCACACAGGTGTTTAGACCCTCTGAAGGGGACCGGGTACAATTCCTGCAATGTCCAAGGGTGCCCAGAAGGCAAGCCGGGCCGCCCTTCTCCTGTGCGGTCTCCTCAGCCTCATTTTGATTGTCAGTCCGGCCGGTGCCGATGATGCCCCCCGGACCGATGCCGGCATTTCGATCGTAAACGGGAAGGCCACCTCAATCGAGGAGTGGCCCTGGCAGGTCGCCATCACTTTCGCGCGCAGCGTCGCACCACGTTCCTCGACCACCAGACGGTTCTTTTGCGGCGGTGCGGTCCTCGCCCCGCGGCTGGTGATCACCGCCGGTCATTGCGTGGCGGACTTCACCAGGTCCCAGATACGCAAACTTGAAGTCGTTTCCGGCAGGACCAGACTGAATGCGGCGACTGGCCAGATCGCCCGGGTCACCGGCGTCCGGATGCCAGTCACAAGCTCCGGTAAACGACGTTACGTCGGGAAAAATGGCGCCGCCAACTGGGATGTGGCGTTGCTCACCCTGGCCTCATCGCTTTCTGCCCAACCAATCAAGCTCGCCGGAGACGACGAATTCAACCTCTGGGCCCCCGGCCGGCTCGCCTGGTCGACAGGCTGGGGCATCACCAAGGGAAACTCTGAGCGAGTCTCGAACAATTTGCGGGTCGCCACCCAGGTGATGATGAACGATGGACTTTGCCGCAGGGCAGACGGGGTTGCCTACCGTCCCGAGACGATGAACTGTCTTGGCGGCCCACGTGGCAACTCATCGGCATGCAGTGGGGACAGCGGAGGCCCGCTCGTGGTCAATTCGAGTGACGGCTACCGTCTTGCCGGATTGACCAGCTTCGGCGACGGGGCCTGCCGCGGGTTCATTCCCTCGGTCGATACCCGGGTCTCCGGAGATGCCATTCGTAGCTGGGTGGAGAAAGTGTCAATGGAAATTTCGGGCGTAGATGTGTCCGGTTCTGCGGCTTCCGGGCCGCCTGTCCGGACCTGGTGCCGGGTTCCCGACCTTTTCGGGTTGACTGTCTCCCGGGCCCGCAAAAAGCTCGAGGATCGGGGGTGCCGTCTCGGCCGGGTGTCGGTCGACCGTTACTCGGGCGGACCCCGCCGCCGGGTAGTCGGAATCACCCTGGTTCCAGGCTGGCTCACTCCACCGGGCAACCGGATCCATGTCTGGATCGCTCCCTGACCGGGAATGCATAGTCCATGGAACCTTTGAGACAGTCAATCGGCCTCATCGTCCGTTCGAAATCCACAAGGTTGACGGCCGTCGGTTGTGCGGCACTCCTGGCAGCCGGCACAGCGGCCGGATGCGGCTCGGATAGTTCGTCCAGCAACGTCGAGCCTTCCGGCGGGTCCCCGGCAAAGGAGATCACTCCCGACGCGAAAAACCCCGAGAGCGCCGATAGCAACAACAAGAAGGCGCCCGACGACGTGATTTCCGAGCGCCCGGGCGGTCCCGGCGATCGTCCGACCCAGCCGTAGACGCCCCAGGCATCCTGTTTGGATCAAGGTAGATCGGGACGGGTAAGGCGATGCTCGAACTGGAAGACGGCCACCCGGGCGGCGCCTTCGCCGCCTGGCACCCTCATGCCCGCGATCATCGCGGACGTCACCAGCGCGATCACATTGAACTGACCATTCGGAGCGGTTTGAGCCGGGTCAGCCGATGCTGACCATCCGCTCGATCGGCAGACGGGCCTTTTCGGCCAGGGACTCGTCGACCTTCACCTCGAACTTCATGTCGCGGAGCGAGTCCCGGAGCTTCGGGAGAGTGATCATCTTCATGTACTTGCAGTAGGCCATCCGGTTTGCCTCGACCAGGTTGACACCGGGCACTGCCTGACGCATCGGGTACAGCATCCCGTTTTCGGTGGCGACAATGTAAGTGCCGTCCGGGTTCTCCCTGACATGCTCGATCATGCCCGAGGTGGAGAGCATGTGCACGCCCTCCGGGTCGATTTCACCCGTGGCGACGTATTCCATAGCCTGGGTCGAACAGCCGCATTCCGGGTGGATCAGGAACTCGGCCCCGGGATTCTCCTCCCGGGTGCGTGTGATGTCATCTGGCCGGATTCCGGCGTGGACATGGCATTCTCCATCCCAGACGTGGAAGCGGGCGGCTCGCTCCGGGTCGGTTTTGAGGCCGGTCTCGCGCTCGACGAATGCCCCCAGCCACATGTCCGGGCCGAAGAGAATTTCCGTGTCGGCTCCATGCTCGGCCCAGATGTGCTCGACCACCTTTACCGCGTTCGACGAGGTGCAGCAGTAATCGGTTTCGGCTTTCACTTCGGCCGAAGTGTTCACGTACATCACGACCAGAGCCTCCGGGAATTTCGACTTCCACTCCCGCAGCTGATCGGCATTGATCGAATCGGATAGCGAACAGCCCGCACCGAGGTCCGGAATCAGCACCTTCTTCTCTGGCGAAAGAATCGAGGCAGTCTCGGCCATGAAGTGAACCCCGCAGAACTCGACGATTTCGGCATCGGCCGCCTCCGCCTGACGCGAGAGACCGAGTGAATCGCCGATGTAGTCGGCGACATCCTGAACCTCGGGAAGCTCGTAGTTGTGGGCGAGGATCACTGCGTTGCGCCGGGCCGCGAGATCGCGGATCTCCTTGCTCAGTTCGGTGATCTCGGCCGGGTCGAGTGGCGGCGGAACATCCGACGCCTGGAGGACTGGGAGTTCGGTAGCCATGAATCGATTCTACGCCTCCTGTTCCTCGGACCGCAGATCCCGGCCCGAGCGGGAGCCCAGTGCAAGATACTGAACACCGCACACCGCTCTATATAGCCCAATTTGCAATGTACCTAACTTTAGGTAAACATTGACATTCTTGAGAAACACGCTAGTCTCCGACCGGCCTGCTCTGGATGCGACAAGGGTCGGCAAATTGAGGGTCGGGAGCGAACCAGAACCGGTTTGGCCCGATCAAATCGGGACGGAAGGGAAAAATGAGGTACTCACGCAGAACCGGTTCGCGGCGATGGGCGGCGTTCCGGATTTCAAGGCTGACCGGCCTTACGGCGACAGTATTCGCTGTCCTCATGATCGGGTCTGTTGGCATGTCAAACGCCGCCGACCGCTCGGTCAGGTTGACGCTTCAACCGTCGACAGCAGCATGCACGGCCTGGGACCAGATGGACTGTTCATACCTCGAGGCCAGAAACGGGAACGCCCCCGCTCCTGATCCGCTCGTCGATCCGGCCCCCACTTTCCTCAACATGGCGCTGCTTCCAAGCGACGTGGTTATCGACGCGACCATCTCCGATACCGGTGATGTGACGATCGATGAGAATGACGTGGATTTCCCCGCCTATCCGACCACGCTCGAGAACGCTACGGTGGGCACCGTATCTGTCGAGATCCAGATTTCCGCCTCCGCTGACTGGACCGGCGACTTCGACGAACTGACCGGCGAGATGGACCTGAATGCGCCGATCGGACTCACCTTCAAGCTCAACTGCGACCCTGTAGCCAATGGGACATGTGGACTCATTTTCGGGGCTCAAGGCAACATGGGAACATGGCAGGTCAACCCCAAGGGTCCAATCGATCCGTTGACCACCGGCAGCCTGACTGCACCCTCCCCGCCGGTGAGCTACGGCCCGGCGTGGCTTGGCCCGGTTGCCGAGACCGGCTCCCCATTCGACACCAACGGGATCGGCACGCTGGTCAACAACAATCTCGAAATCGAGAATCTCACCCCGGCCAACTGCATTGACATTACCTCGATCGCTTGCAGCAACGTGGCAATCGGCGGTCTGATTGCACCGTCGCTCAATGGCGCCCTTGGCACCGTTTATGACTCGGCGGTCCCGGCCAATGACCGCGACTCGGTTCCGGGTGCGATTGACATGAGTTTCACGTTCGAGATGTCGGCACCGGCTCTCAAGTCCAACCCCGATGAGATCAACTTCACGGGGATGAATAACGACGGAAGCCAACCGCTTGGGACCAGCAGCGCCCCTCAACAGGCCGTCATCACCGCCTTTGACCTCGGTGATGTGGATGTCAATTCGATCTACATCGATGGTGGCAACGAAGATGACTTCGCCATTACGGCGCAGAAATGCCCCGCGACAATCCCGGCCAATTCGAGTTGCAATGTACGGTTGCGCTTCAACCCGAGCGCTACTGGGAGCAGGGCAAGCACGTTGTTTGCTTCGGTGGTAAACCCGATCAGCAGCACGACCGAACAGGTCCAGCTGGCCACGCTCACGGGTCAGGGTGGTGTTCTGCCGCAGGGCGCGACCGGCCCGAGTGGTGCCGATGGCACAACCGGGCCGGCAGGCACTCCGGGGCCGGCTGGTGCTACAGGGCCGGCAGGTGCGAACGGTGGCAACGGTCCCCAGGGTCCACGTGGGCCCAGCGGAGCCATCGTCTCGATCAGCTCCACAAATTCGGTCCGGCTGGCAACAAAGGCCAGGCAGGTTGCCTCGATCTCGACCAGAGGCGGCGCAGTCCGGGTCAACACTCCGAAGCGGCGAAACATCCGGATCAACGGCCGGAAGTTCACCGTCAGGATCCTGGCGCCGAACCGGATCGGGGCCAACCGGAATGGAACGGTCAGGGTCAAAGGCCCCCGCGCAGCCGTAAGGGCGCTCAGTGGCAACCGCTCGGCCCGGTTGAAGGTACCGGTGACCGTGACCGCCGGTGACCGCAGCCAGCGACAGGTAGTCCGGGTCCGCTTGAAGTAGCACCTCCCCGACGGGGCTCTGCCGTCGAGGCACGCCGGGCTGGCGGCGGAACGGGCAAACACCGTTCCGCCGCCGGTTAGCCCGGTCAGATCCGGTTCGGTTCCAGCAGTAGTGAAACGTCCAACTGCGGCGCGGAATGCGTAAGGGCACCGATCGATATGAAGTCAACACCGGCTTCGGCGATGTCCCGCACATTGGCAAGGCTGACCCCACCCGAGGCTTCAAGTTCGGTTCCGGCATTTCCGGACTCGCGCAGGTCCACTGCGCGTCGCAGGTCTTCAACCGACATGTTGTCCAGAAGGATGCGATCGGCGCCCGCATCAATCGCCTCAGCCACCTCGTCAAGGGTTTCGGCCTCGATTTCAATGAGCATTCCGGCAGCCTCTGACCGGCAGGCATTGACGGCTGCCGCTGGTCCTCCCGCCATGGCGATGTGGTTTTCCTTGATCAGGACCGCATCGAACAGTCCAAACCGGTGATTTATCCCGCCCCCCCAGGAAACAGCCTGCTTTTCCAGGGCGCGCAGCCCGGGGGTGGTCTTGCGCGTATCAAGAATCCGGGTTCCGGTCCCGCCTACTGCATCGACGAACCTGGCGGTCAGGGTGGCGATCCCGGAAAGGTGACCGAGGAAGTTGAGGGCAACTCTCTCGCCGGCGAGAATCGCCCGGGCGGACCCATTGACGAGGGCAACGTCCCGGGGAGCCGACTCATGCCAGTGTCCTTCGACCACCGTCCGGTCCATTTCGGTCACACCGACCTGTCGAAAGACTTCCTCGACCACGTCAAGGCCAAAGATCACGCCTGGCTGCTTGAGGACGACATGAGCCTGCCCTGTGAGGTTCTCGGGCACGGTCGCGTTCGCGGTCACATCTCCCTGACCGATGTCCTCGGCGAGGGCGCGGGCGATCAGCTCCGATGTTCCCTCCGGTAAATGACTCATGCCGGGAGCCTATGCTCTCGTTGATGGACACGTTCACCCACACTGCTTTCGACACAGAATTCGGCCCGGTCGCGCTGGCCGCGACCGGCGTTGGCATTGTGCGCTGCAACCTGCCGGGCTCGGACCCCGATTCGCTGGTTGACGAAGTAATCGCCCGAACCGGCCTCGCCCCGCAGGAAGGTGGCGAACTGGTAGACGAAGCGGCTGAGCAGGTAATCGCCTTCCTGGAAGGTGACCTGCGGGAATTCGATGTTGACCTGGACTGGCAACTGACCCGTGGCTTCCACCGTCTGGTACTTCAGGCCACCACGGCGGTTCCCTACGGCGAAACCGCCAGCTATGGAGAGGTCGCAGCCCTGGCCGGAGCCCCGGGGGCTGCCAGGGCTGCAGGCACCGCCCTGTCCCGGAACCCGATCGCCCTGATGGTCCCCTGCCACCGGATAATCAAATCCGACGGCAAGACCGGAGGCTACGGTGGTGGCGCAGCCGGAACCGACCTGAAGCAGAAACTCCTGGACCTCGAAGTCCGGGAATAGAGCCAGGCAGTTCGAGTACGGCGCGGGTATGCCCCTCATGGTCCGCCGCCCTGCGGGCTCCCCCGAAGGCCCATGAGCGGCATACCCGCACCAGTTCCCAAACCGGCGCGCCAGCCACAACCGCCGAAAGCCCTACCCGGTGGTCCGGTGCGGCGGTGTCCGGAAATGGATGGATAGAGAGCGAAGCGATATCCATTTCCGGATACCGCCGTGCCCGACGCCGCTACGGTGAAGGACTACCCGGCGGTCCGGTTCAGGTACTCGCGGATGAACCCGTCGATGTCGCCATCGAGCACCCGCTGGGCGTCGCCGACCTCGAAATCGGTGCGGTGGTCTTTCACCATGGTGTACGGCTGGAGCACGTAGGAACGGATCTGGGAGCCCCAGGCGACATCCTTGACCTCGCCCCGTTCCTGGTTTACGGCCTCGGCCCGCTTACGCTCCTCGAGTTCGATCAGCTTTGATTTCAGCATCTGCATCGCAACCGCCTTGTTCTGGGTCTGCGAGCGTTCGTTCTGGCACTGAACCACCACACCGGTCGGTTCGTGGGTGATACGTACGGCCGAATCGGTTTTGTTCACATGCTGGCCGCCGGCCCCGGATGCGCGGTAGGTATCGATCCGGATCTCGGAATCGTCAATTTCGATGTCCACGTCTTCATCCACCACCGGGGCCACATCAACCTGGGAGAAACTGGTGTGACGGCGGGCCGAGGAATCGAAGGGTGATATCCGGACCAGTCTGTGGACGCCCCGTTCGGCTGCGATCAGCCCGTAGGCGCTCTCCCCTTTGAGCAGGAACGTGGCTGATTTGAGTCCCGCTTCCTCACCTTCCGATGCTTCCCGCATCTCGACCGTAAAACCCCGCCTTTCAGCCCAGCGAAGGTACATCCGGAGCAGAATCTCGGCCCAATCCTGAGAGTCCGTTCCACCCGCACCAGCATGCACCGAGACGATCGCGTCACCGTGGTCATACTCGCCGCTGAACAATCTCGCTTCCTCGAGTTCCTCAAGTCTCTGCTCGACCGATGCCAGCTGCTCATTCAGCTCTGCTGCCATCTCTTCATCAGCCTCGGCCATCTCGGCCATCTCGGCCAGGTCACCGGCTTCGGACTGAAGCCCGCGGAATCCCTCGAGTTTGCGCTGGGCACGGGAATGATCCGCTGAAACCCTTGCTGCTTCCTCCTGACTGTCCCAGAAGCCAGGCTTCTGCATTTCATCCTCGAGCCGACTGACTTCAGCTTCCAGCCCTTCCGGGTCCAGATAGTCAGTCAGGAGCTTGAGGTTCTCGTCGATCGACGCCAGTCGTGCGCTTACGGACTCCGTGTTTACAGCCTCGGCCATGAATGGAGCCTACTGAGAGGTGGCTCCCTTGGAATCGCGCCCGATCACGGCATTTCAACCCCGCTCTGAGAAGATCATGAACCCATGGAGGACGACAGCAACGAAAACCGGAGACGGCGCCGTCGGCTGATCCGGGTCATCTCGGTCTCGGTCATGGTTGCTCTCCTGACCATCTGCATGAAGCTGGTGGCATGGCTATTGACCGGTTCGATCGGTCTGCTCTCCGATGCCGCCGAGTCGGTTGTCAATCTGGTTGCGGCCGGGATCGCATTGATCGTGATCCTCTGGTCAACCCGGCCGGCAGATGAGGATCATGCGTACGGGCATGAGAAGGCCGACTATCTTTCGGCCGGCTTCGAAGGGGCCCTGATCCTGCTCGCCGCCGTGTCAATCGCCTACGCGGCAATCGACCGGCTGCTGAATCCGGCTGAACTGACTGAAGTCGGAGTCGGTCTTGCCATCACTGCGGTCGCTTCACTTTTCAACCTGATCACGTCACGCCTCCTGGTCAGAACCGGCCGGGAGGAAAACTCAATGGTCCTTGTTGCCGACGGCCGTCATCTGATGACGGATGTCTGGACCTCTGCCGGTGTGATCGCCGGTGTCGCGCTGGTCTGGATGACCGGCTGGGAGACCCTGGACCCGATCATCGCCCTGGTAGTCGCGGCCAACATCGTCCGGACCGGGGTCAGTCTCGTCTCGGATTCGATGTCCGGCCTGATGGACAAGGCGCTACCGGATGAAGAATTGACCCGGGTGAGTGATGTCCTCCAGGGCTACGAAAGCCGCGAGATCCACTTTCACGCTTTGCGGACCCGAAAGGCCGGTCGCCGGACTTTCATTTCCATTCACGTGCTCGTACCCGGGGGGTGGAGCGTGAAGGAGGGGCATGACCTGGCCGAGCGGGTCGAAGAGGATCTGAGAAGCCGCTTCGACCACGCCACAGTTTTCACCCACCTTGAACCGATCGAAGATCCGGTTTCATTCGAAGACACCGGTCTCGACCGAACCCCGGATCCGGGCGGCGGTTAGGAAGCAGCATCGACAGCAACCGTCGCGCTGTCGCCGTGCGCCCCGCAAGAACCGGTGTCCGCCAACCGGCACTGCTGACCTTGCTCAGACACTGAAGGCTGCTTTGGCTTCCTCCGGGTCGTGGAAGGGTTGCCATGACGCGATCAGACCATTCTTCATCTCGAAAAGCCAGACGAGTTCATCCACGTAGGCGAGTTCATTGCCCTCTTCCCAACGCCACTCCCGCTTGACCCGTGCCAACACCCGGTCTTTCGCCTCCTGGAACGAATCGATCGATACCGTCTGCTGAACTCCGCCGGGTTTCTTCGTCGCCCATGAACGGGCCTGCTCCCGGCCCTTTTTCAAACCTCTCATCCCGTGAATTTCAACTTCCGGGTCGAGCAGCTGGACGAAGGAGTCCAACTCCGACCGGTTGAAAGTGGAGATGAACTCCCGAACGGCCTTTTCATTCTGTGTCACGGCTCTAGGAGCCGTGACACTTCTTGTATTTCTTGCCTGACCCGCACCAGCAGGGGTCGTTGCGTCCGATGTTCTCTTTGTCGTCCTTGACCACGGTTGCGGCAGCAGGTGCGGTGCCGCCGACGTTCGGGACCGCGCCCGGGGCGACCCCCGGGATCCCGCCAGATTCGGCCGGGCCCGGAGTCGTACCGGCAGCCACTTCAGCCAGGGCTGAAGGCTGTGACTCCAACGTGCCACCCGAATAATCGAAGGTTGACTCGTCTGGCTCTTCGGTCGGCGGCGCGAAATTTCCATCCTGGTCCGGCTCGATTTCAATCTCGACGTTGAAGACGAGACGGCTGAACTCTTCCCAGATGCCGTTCATCAGCTCCTGGAACATCGAATAGCCCTCGTTCTTGTAGGCGACGAGAGGATCGATCTGGGCAAATCCACGAAGGTGGATGCCTTCACGGAGGTAGTCCATGTCGTAAAGATGCTCGCGCCAACGGGAATCAATCACCTGCATTAGCAGGGTACGTTCGAGATAGCGCATTATTTCGTCCCCGAACTCCGTCTCACGCTCGTCGTACGCACTCTGGGCGTCTTCGTAGAGTTCGGACTTCAGCGACTCCGGGTCGGTGGCCTCGACCGACATACCGGCTACATCAATCGCGCAGGGCCAGATCTGGTGAAGCTGGGAATCGAGACCCGGCAGGTCCCATTCCTCGATGATGTCCCCGGCGGTGTATTCGTCAACCAGCCGGCCGATGACTCCATTGAGTTCCTCACGGGCGATCTCCGACATGTCGCGACCTTCGAGGATCTCTCCCCGGTACTTGTAGATCACGCGGCGCTGCTCATTCATCACGTCGTCGTACTCGAGCACGCGTTTGCGGATAAGGAAGTTCTGCTCTTCGACCTTCTTCTGGGCGTTCTCGACGGTCTTGGTGAGCATCTTCGCCTCGAGGGGCATCTCGTGACCTTCCTCGTCGGGCGGGCCGAGCCGGTCGAGGATCTTGTAGATCCGGTCTCCAGCGAAGAGGCGGATCACATCATCTTCGGCCGAAAGGAAGAAACGGGAAGCACCGGGGTCACCCTGACGGCCGGCCCGTCCCCGCAACTGATTGTCGATCCGGCGGGACTCATGGCGTTCGGTGCCGCAGATAAAAAGTCCACCCAGAGCTTTGACTTCCTCCGCTTCGGCTTCGCATTGCGGTTTGAGTTTGGCGGCAATTTCCTCGACCGCCTCGTTGTATCCCTCGTCTTCGGGAGCCAGACCCTGCTTCGCGACCTGGGGATGAGCCATACCTTCAGGGTCACCGCCGAGCTTGATGTCCACACCACGGCCGGCCATGTTGGTGGCGATTGTGACGGAACCCTTGCGCCCCGCCTGGGCGATCGTTTCGCCTTCCTTCTCGGCGTGCTCGGGCTTCGCGTTCAGCACGACATGTTCGATGCCCTGCCGCTTCAGTTCCCCGGAGATCATCTCTGAAACCTCAACCGAAACCGTACCGACCAGGATCGGCTGACCGGTTTCGTGCCGGGAGACGAGCTCACGGATCACTGCGCCCCACTTGCCTTCCCTGGTCTTGAAAATCTGGTCGTTCTGGTCGTCCCTGGTGATCGGCCTGTTGGTAGGAACCTCGACCACCGGAACCTTGTAGATCTTCATGAACTCGGTTGCCTCGGTCAAGGCGGTACCGGTCATTCCGGAGAGCTTGTCATAGAGCCGGAAGTAGTTCTGGAGGGTGATCGTCGCGAGAGTCTGGTTTTCCTCACGGATCGCCACACCTTCCTTTGCCTCGACTGCCTGGTGGAGGCCCTCCGACCAGCGCCGCCCCTCAAGAATCCGCCCGGTGAACTCGTCGATGATCATTACTTCACCATCAACAACCGCGTAGTCCTTGTCCTTCTTGTAAAGCGATTCTGCCTTCAGGGCCTGGATCAGATGGTTGACCAGGTTGCCGTTCTCGGCCATGTAGAGATTCTCGACCCCGACGAATTTCTCGGCGTTGTCCACACCACGCTCGGTCGGCGAGACGGTCTTGTGTTTCTCGTCAAACTCGTAGTCGTAGTCCGCCTCGGAGGTGTCTTTACTCTCCCCCATCGACTTGAGTTTCGTCTTCGCGGGGATGCCTTCGAGCTGTTTGGCCAGACGTGCGAACGTGTAATAAGTCTGGGCGGCTTCCTCAGGTGCGCCCGAGATGATCAGTGGCGTACGGGCCTCATCGATGAGGATGTTGTCGACCTCGTCCACGATCGCGAAGTCGTGTGTCCGCTGGACTTTCTGTTCGAGCGAACCGGCCATGTTGTCCCGCAGATAGTCGAAGCCGAACTCCGAGTTGGTGCCATAGGTAACGTCGCAGGCGTACTTTTCGCGACGCGCGGCGGGATCATCGTTTTCCTGGATCCAGCCGACTGTGACTCCGAGCAGATCGTAGATCGGCTTCATCCAGAGCGCATCTCGCTTGGACAGGTAATCGTTGACGGTCACCACGTGGACGGACTTGCCGGCAAGCGCGTTGAGGACGATTGCCAGGGTGCTGGTCAGGGTCTTGCCTTCACCGGTTTTCATTTCGGCGATCGCACCGTCATTTACGACCATCCCGCCGATCAGCTGGACGTCATAGTGCCGCTGGCCAAGTGTCCGCCACGCTGCTTCGCGGGTAAGCGCGAAGGACTCCGGGAGGAGGTCGTCAAGGGACTCACCGTTCCCGGCCCTTTCCCGGAGCACGTTGGCTTCCTCGAGGAGCTCGCTGTCGTCGAGTTCCTTCATCTCGGGTTCGATCCGGTTAATTGAATCAACCCGCTTTTCGTATGCCTTGAACTTGCGCCCCTCTCCCATCCGGAGCGCACGATCGATTAGCTGAATGGCCATGCGTCTAGGTTAGAGGATGCGGCAGGCCTGACCCGAATTGACGGACCACCGGTGGGGCATGGAAAGGGCCGGAAGCCCGGCCCTTTCCACAAGACAGATCTGATTTCCCTACATGCCCGCCTGGGCTCCTCCCGCATCCCGGCCCTGGAGCTGATTGACGAGCTTCCGTGTTTCCCTCCGCTTCCTTCGCTTCTCCCGATGCCGCTTCACCTGCCTGCGCATGTCCTCTGCGAGTTCGTGGATCGTGTGGGTCATGTCAGGGCTGGCCTCGTGAGCGTGGAGTGTGACTCCCTTCACGTGGAGCGTTGCCTCGGCCACGAATTTGTCCGCTATAGCCGGATTCTGTTCCTCAGAGACAACAACTTCGATGCGGGCGAGCGGCGATACCTGTTCACCTAGCCGCTTGAACCGCTGGGCCACCTGCTCGCGCAACTCGTCGTTGACATCAACGTTGCGACCACGAATTTCAATTCGCATGGGACCTCCTGGCGGGGTTGTGTACCTTTGGCCGATCGTAGCCGCGCAGGGGGACGTTGGCAAGAGCCGGGCCGGAAGTCTCACATCCGGCGGGTGAAAGTGAGAGCCTCGACGCCCGAGGCTCCGGCAAGCCCGAGGGCACAGGCAGCCGCTGAAAGCGTTGCTCCCGTGGTCATCACATCGTCAACCAGCAGAATGTTTCGACCCGCCGCGATCGGGTGTGCCGAATCAACCGGCCTGATATCCGGCGGGTCTGCCAGTCGGCTCGAGCGACTTCTGCCACGCTGCCGGCCCGAGCCGACCCGGGTGATTACGGAACCTGATGCGAGCGGGATGCCTGTCTCCGCGGCTACGGCCCGGGTGAGGCTAGCCACGGGGTCAAACCCCCTCAGCCAGGTCCGCAGTCTGGCCGGTGGCATTGGCAGGATCAGGTCTTGCTGACCATCCGGTTGCGCTGCATCCGCCATGTATCCGGCTATCAGCGGGGCCAGCCCGGTCAGTTGCCGGAACTTGTACGCGGCCAGGAGCTCCCGGGCGACCCCTTCATGACCGGCACAGGACACAACCCGGTCAATGCCCTCGGGTGGGTCGTCCCTGATCACAGAAGCAGCGTTCAGGCTACCAATGCACGAACTGCAAACCAGGTAGTCGGGTTCGACCGCTCCACGGCAAAGAGGACAGAGCGACGGTACGAGCGAGCGGATGATACGACCGGACTCCATCCCGGGAATCTGTCAGGAATTCG
>JAGQUU010000037.1 GCA_020438345.1 Solirubrobacterales bacterium
AGACTGGCGCCACAGGTGAAACTGGCGCCACAGGTGAAACTGGCGCCACAGGTGAAACCGGCGCTACAGGCGGAACGGGTGCCACGGGCGAAACCGGTGCTACCGGCCAGACCGGAGCTACGGGCGAACCTGGTGCCAGGGGCCAGACCGGAGCGACAGGATAAACCGGTGCCACGGGCCAGACCGGAGCTACGGCTGAAACCGGCGCTACAGGCCAGACCGGAGCTACAGGCGAAACCGGTGCCACGGGAGAAACCGGTACTACCGGTCAGTCCGGCGCTACGGGCGAAACCGGCGCTACAGGTGAAACCGGCGCTACAGGTGAAACCGGTGCCACAGGTCAGGACGGTGCCACAGGTCAGAACGGTGCTACCGGTTTGACCGGCTCGACTGGAACTACCGGCTCCACCGGAGCTACCGGCTCGGTCGGCTCCACCGGCAACCAGGGTCCGCAAGGTCCGGCAGGCTCAACTGGCGTAAGCCCCAACGAGGATGCATCACTGATCAGGAAGATCTCATCGGCCCCGATCCGGGTGCCACAAAGCCGACTGTTTACGGTGGCTACCGTCACATGCAAGAGCAGCAGCTGCAACATCAGGCGGATTGTGCCCTCCCTGAAAATCTGGGGCCGGCAGCGCAACTCCCGAGTCAAGGTTCCACGGAGGTCGCTCACAAACGGTCAGACGGTTCCGATCAGGATCAAGCTCAGATCCGAGCAGGCCTGGAAGCTCCTGAAGAGAGGTCGGACTTCCGGCTCGGTGATCGTCTCCATCACCGTTGTTTCCAACCGGGGTATGAGAACAACCGAATCGATCAGGGTGGGACTCACGAGGTAGGGCGGATTCGTGGGTAGGGTGCTCTGTGAGTAACCGAGTGACCGCTCCCGCATCAAACCACCGAGTCAACGTTGAGCATTTCGATGTGGTCATCGTGGGTGCCGGGATATCCGGCATCGCGATGGCGCGTCAGCTCGGTGTCGACCATCCCGCCCTGAGTTACACGATTCTGGAATCCCGCAACCGGGTCGGGGGAACCTGGGATCTCTTTCGCTATCCCGGAATCCGCAGCGACTCGGGGATGGGAACCTTTGCGTTCTCGTTTCGCCCCTGGACCAGCTCCCGGCATTTCGGCAGCGGAGAGGAAATCCGCGGCTACATCGAGGAGACAGCCGTCGAATACGGGATTGACCCTCACATCCGATTCGGGCACAAGGTGAAATCCGCCAACTGGAACAGCGACACGGGACGCTGGAAAGTCCAGGTTGCGGACGGCAGCGAATTCAGTTGCCGCTACCTGCTCGGCTGTACCGGTTACTACCGCTACGACCAGGGATTCGACCCCCATTTCGAAGGTGAAGAACAGTTTGAAGGTGAACTTTTCCACGCCCAGCATTGGCCCGACGACCTGTCGGTAAAGGGCCGGAATGTAGTGGTGGTCGGAAGTGGCGCGACGGCAATAACCATCGTCCCGGCACTCGCCTCCGAGGGTGCCAGGGTGACCATGCTCCAGCGCTCTCCCGGCTATGTGGTAAGCGTGCCAGACACGGGTGGGATCGGCGACGCGATCCACCGCTATCTTTCTCCCCGCAGGGCCGCCTGGACGATCCGCTGGATGGGAATCCTCACCGAGATCGCCCAGTTCAACCTTTCCCGTCGTTTCCCGAACTTCTTCCGCCGCCTTTTCATCAGTGGAGCGCGCAAACAACTTCCGGGAGGGTTCGACAAGAAACACTTGAACCCGGCCTACGATCCCTGGAGCCAGCGGGTCTGCTTTTCTCCTGACGGCGACTACTTCGCAGCAATCTCTGCAGGAACTGCGCAACTGGAAACCGGCAACATCGAAAGAATCACTGCCGACCGGATTCACCTCCGGGAAGGCGGCGAGATCCAGGCAGATGTGATTGTGAAGGCAACCGGACTCGAGATCCTGATTTTCGGTGGCATCGAACTAAGCGTGGACGGTGAACCGGTGGACCCCGCAGACCTGTTGGTGTACAAGGGAGCAATGGTCTCCGGAATCCCGAACTTCATTTTCGTTGTCGGCTACACGAACGCTTCCTGGACCCTGAAATCGGAGCTGATCGCCAGGTTCGCGAGCCGGTTCATCACCGAGGTGGAAAGCAGCGGTCATCGATCCGGAAGGCCGGTACCGCCGGAAGGGCCAATGAATCTGGTCCCCTTGCTGAACCTCGATTCAGGGTATGTCCGGAGGGCGGAATCACGGTTGCCGAAGGCGGGCGACGAGTCTCCCTGGGTCCTTCACATGAACTATTTCTCAGACCGCCGTGAGTTGCTCAACGCCGACCTGCGAGATGGTTCGATCCACTATTTCTGAGCCGCAGCGGAACCTTCCCCATTTTCACCGTTCTTTCGCAGGAAACCGGATTCCCGCTTGGTAACTTCAAGGCATGGGATCGAGGCGTCGCATGAAGGTCGGGAGTCGAATCAACTGGCGGCATTCGACCGGAAGGCGTATCCGGGTCGGACTGGCCGCCCTGGTGCTGGTGATGGTCGGCAGTGCAGCGGCGATCGCGATATCAGCCACTTCCGATCCGCCGGCGCCGAAGTACAGCTCGCTCGCACGCGTAGTCAATCCCCTCGGCGCCCCGGGCCGGGCCCTCGGACTGTCCCGGGTCGTGATCCAGCCCGGGGCAAAGATCCCGCTGCACCTCCATCAGGGAACCCAGCTCGGGTATATCCAGGCCGGCACGCTCACCTACACGGTCGAGTCAGGCCAAGCCCGGGTCATGGCCGGACCCGGTGACGGCGGAAAGCTTGTTCGCCTGATCAAAGCTGGCCAGACTGCAAACATCAAGACCGGCCAATGGCTGGTCGAACAACCATCGAACCACCATCGCGCTGCCAACAATGGCAAGAAGCCTGTGGTGATCCTGCTCTCCAACCTCCTGCTGAAGAACGCCAACCCGTCGAAGCTGCTGCCCTGATCCGGGACGCGTTGGGCCCTCACCACAATTGGGCCAAACAGCGAACCTGCATTTGCTGCTGATGATCAGCCAGTCGGGGTCACCCGGGTCGTGCAATGGGCGCATCGGGTTGCCTGGACCGGAATCTCCGTGAAGCATTCCGGACAATCACGATGTGTTTCATCCTCCTGCCCTTTGATCCGGTTCATCGGGACGACCACGAAGAAGTAGATCACCAGAGTGACCGAGAGGAACGAGAGCAGGGCGTTGATGAAGTTGCCATAGGTGAACTCGGATCCCCGGATCGTGAAACTGAGGCCGGAAAAGTCAGGTTCGCCGAAAATCGCTGCGATGATCGGGGTCAACAGGTCGGCGACCATCGATGAGACCAGCGCCGTAAATGCTGCCCCGATCACAACGGCAACAGCAAGGTCGATCACGCTGCCGCGGCTGATGAAATCTTTGTAACCAAGAATGATCTTCATGCGGCCGAAACTACCCGGCGGGCATGACGCAAGCAGCGGGCGACGCGGCGCAAAAGAGGGAAGCACGCCGCGCCGCCGATAGTTTCACCTGGACGGGATTCAGCCGGGACGGGCGCTGAAGGTGGTCGAACCTGAACAGATGAAGATTTTCGCTCCGGCCCAGAGGTCCGGGATCAGGAACGAGAAGTTGAGCTTCAACTTGCCCGAGACAGTTCGGCCGCGCTTGTTCAGGGTGACTTCATAGTTCTTGGTTGCCTTGGCACCGACATTCATGGCGGCCGGCTGCAGGGCCTTGCTCTTAACGGTGCGGCCGACACGCGCCGCGGCAACTGGCTGATATAGCTCAGACCCGGCGCGTGAGGTGTAGCCGCCCGTTGTTTCCAGACAAAGAGTCGGCACGACAGTCCTGATGCCAGTCACCCTGGAACCGTTCAAGGCGAAGGTGATCGAACTTCCACCCTTGGTCTTTCCCTTGTAGGCGACCGCTTCAGCGGAGTCGGCCGCGAACATGAACCAGGCGAGAAACAGGATGGTGAAAAGAGCGAGACCGGCCGGGAAGCTACCCCCGGCCTTACTGGCATGTACCCCGGAAAATCCCGGCGGGACTAGAAGTCTCGTCTCGCCGGGGGATTTCCGGACCATGTCCATCGCCTCACTGATCGACCGGGGTCGGTTGATGATTTCCGGGGAGCTGTTACCGATGGAGTTCACTTGACCACCTTGATCTTGTTGCTTGAATTGACGGTCCTGAAGCCTGGTCCCGACGCGACGACCCGAACCAGGTAGCTACCCTTCGCCTTTCGGGCGGTAGCGATCGGCAGCGCTGCCTTGGTCGTACGGCCGGAGTTGATATTGCGAAGCGTCCGGCAGCCGGCCGGTTTTACCTTGCCGCGAGCCTTGCCGCTGACCGTGGCACAGACCTTCACCATCGGGGCTGTGGCACCTGTCACCGTGACCGCTGCGGTCAGGGTTGTCCGCCCACCGGCCTTGACCCGGGCTGTCCCCGGAGTCACCCTGAGGCCGACCTTCGGAGGGAGAGAATCGGCGTCGGTGGGTCCGGTCGGGCCGGTGGGACTGGTCGGACCGGTGGGTCCTGTGGGGCTCGTTGGTCCTGTGGGACTGGTCGGTCCGGTCGGCCCTGTCGGGCTGGTCGGTCCGGTGGGTCCTGTGGGACTGGTCGGTCCGGTGGGTCCGGTGGGCCCGGTGGGCCGCAATGTCGCGGTTCCGAAAGCCGGCTCCTTGCCGCTTCCGATTCTGATCGGATTCAACGTACAGTTGCCACCACTTGTGCTCGCCGGAACATTCGCGACGTAGACCGAACCACGGTCCTGCCAGGTAACCATCGACCCGTCCGGGGAGAATCTCGGGTAGGCCGGAGCCTGGGCGATACCGGTGACCGAGCAGCGGTATGAAGGCGAACCGGCCGGCGGGGTTCCGTTGGTATTCCAGAATGAGAACTCGGCTGAGTCCGACCCTTCGGGCGTGACCTCCAGCACTGCGATCCCGTTAGAGGAAACATCGAAGCTGTGCATGTCACCGGCGTTCGGATCGTTGAACCCGAGCCAGGCCGACGGTTCCGCGCTGCCAGCCTTCTGAACCCAGATCCGGCGGAAGTCGGTGTCAACGAAACCGGCGTAGGGCGAACCAGGAATCCATCTCGGACGGATGTAATAGGTGTGGCAGTTGATCAGACAGGGATTGGTGGTTCCTGGACCAGCGATGAACGAAACCTTCTGGTTGAGAGTGCAGGGGTTGGTCCAGCAATCGAAGTAATGCCAGTCGTAGACGAACATTCCGCCATCCGGTGAGATCGTGCCACTGTTGAAGGGAACGAAAGATCCGGCCCCGGTCTTCGGCATCAGCCAGCTGTCCTTGACCTGACCCGATTCCGGATCAAGGAAATAGGCGAACGCACTCGAGCTGACCTTGCGAATCGCGACGATCGTGCCGTCGTTCTTCTGCGAAGGTGTGACATAACGGTTCTCGGCGGACGCATCTTCGGTCACCTGTTCCTGGAGGGTTCCGTCGGGAGAGCTCCGGTAGACGTTGCCGTCACTTCCGACCCACGAAACGTTCGCTGCCTGTGCCTCCGGCACGCTCGCAAACCAGGCGCACATGGCGACCAGAAGCATGGATGCGAGAGCGAGGCTCGTGCCGACGCGGACAGAACTGGCTCGACAATTGGTTTTCATGGGACGGGACCTCCTGAATCGGAATTGCTGATGACGGCAGCTTCCAGATCACCCCTTGCGATGACTTTGCGGGCATGTTGCGACCCTTGACCCGGCTCTATAGTGCGACTTGCAACCAATCCAAGGAGCGCTTCTCTCGATGGGACTACTTGAAGGCAAGAACGCGATCGTCACCGGTTCCGCCCGCGGCATCGGACGGGCCACTGCCGAACTTTTCGCCGCCCAGGGTGCCCGGGTTCTGATAAATGACCTCGACGCCGACGTTGCCGAACAGACCGCATCGGAGATCGAAGGCGACACCGCCGTTTTCGGTGGCGACCTGACCAAAGGCGATGCCTGCGACCAACTCGTCGCAACCGCACAGGACGCATTCGGTTCAGTCGACATCGTGGTCAATAACGCCGGCTACACATGGGACGGTGTCGCCCACAAGATGAGTGACGATCAGTTCCAGGCAATGCTTGACATCCACACGATCGTCCCCTTCAGGGTTGCCCGGGCGCTCGCCCCGTACTGGCGTGAAGCCGCCAAGGCCGAAGCCGCCGAGGGCACCGAATACTTCCGCAAGCTGATCAACATCTCGTCGGTCTCCGGCACGATGGGCAACGCCGGTCAGGCCAACTACAGCGCCGCCAAATCAGCCGTTGTCGGGCTGACCAAGACCCTCGCCAAGGAGTGGGGCCAGTTCAAGATCAACGTCAACGCAGTGGCCTTCGGATTCGTCGAAACCCGTCTGACCGCCGCCAAGGAAGGTGACGCCGAGACGATCACCGCGCCGGACGGCGAGGAAATTCAGCTCGGCATCCCGGAACAGATGCGGGCAATGGCCTCGATGATAATCCCGCTGGGTCGTCCGGCCTCTCCGGAGGAAGCCGCAGGCCCGGTGCTTTTCCTCGGCTCGAACCTCTCCGACTACGTTCACGGTCAGTGCCTGAACGTGACCGGCGGCCAATTCGGCGGCATGTACACGTAGGAAGGCGCCGCCTCGTCGAAAACATCCAGCTCTGGCCTGCTCGCCAGGCGCGGACTCTTACTTCTTGCGCGCTTCAGCCGGCACGGAGCCCCCTTCACCCGTGATTGCGGCCGGTGGCCAGGGTCCGAACCAGTTGTCACGGGCACCGTCAAGAGTGATCACCGAACCGGAGTGAAAGGCTCCGGCAGCGGATGAGAGATAGGCGATCAGCCAGCCCATTTCCTCGGACTCCCCCACTCTGCCCATCGGGATCGTTTGGTGGACCGACTCGACGATCTCCTTCGGATACTTATTGACGAAGGTGTCGGTAGCAAACTGGCCTGCCGCGATTGAACATGTCCGGATGTTGAACCGGGACCATTCGATCGAAAGGGTTCTGGTCATGTTTTCAACCGCTGCCCGGGCAGCACCGGAATGCACCATGCCAGGCATCCCGTTGTGAGGAGAAAGGGTGACGTTGATAATCGCCCCGGATTCCTGCGGGATGAAAGCCCTGGTCGCGGCGGCATGAGTCATCAGCCAGGTGCCGGTCACGTTCAGCTCAAGCACTGTACGGAAGCCCTTGGGGCTGATCATCTCGGCCGGGCTGAGGAACTGCCCGCCGGCATTGTTGACCAGCACGTCAATCCGGTCATGGTCCGCGACCACTCGTTCGATGAAGGAATCAACCGCCTCCTCGTCACGGATGTCAAGCGTGGAAAAGGAGAAGCTGCCTCGCTTGCCTTCCGCCAGGGTCGCGGTTTCCTCAAGTGGTTCCTGCCTTCTGCCACAGCCGATCACCTTCGCACCCAGCCGGACCATCTCCAGAGCCGCTTCCCGGCCGAGTCCCGTTCCGGCCCCGGAAAGAACCACCACCCTTCCATCCAGCAGGCCGTCACGGAAAATCTCTGAGCGTACGTTTTCTCCCATCAGCTTGGCCAGATCCTACTCGTGGCAGGCCCAGCGGTAAGGTCACACATGTGAGCATTCACGCTGAGTCAAGGCCGTTGGATACCCCGCTTCCCGGAGGAAAGGAAGGTGCCACGGTGACGGTAGAACCGATAGTCACCGGGACCTTCAGCAGCCCACCAATCCTCCATGACAGCCCGAAAGGAAAAGCCGGTTCACTGGCCATCCTGCGATCGACCCGCGAGGAACGCGAACCCACCCCGATCCCCTGCTTCCTGATCCGTCACCCCTCAGCGGGTCTTATCCTGGTCGACACCGGCCTGCATCCGTCGATTGCCTCCGACCCGGTCTCGAATCTGGGCCGGTTCACCACCTGGTTGATGCGACCGCAGATGGAACCCGGGCAGGATGTCCTTTCCCAGCTCCGCAGCAGAGGCATCAGCCCAACGGATATCCGCATGGTGATCTTCACCCACCTTCATTACGACCATGCTTCAGCGATCTCCGAATTCCCGGAGGCAACCCTGATCGTCAACGAAAACGAATGGAAGTACGCAGCGACCGTCCGCAATCCGGACTTCAAGGGATACCGGCGCCAGCAGTACGACTACGCCTTCGACTTCCGTACGATCTCATTTGATTCCGACCGCGTGAATTCGTACGCCAGCTTCGGCCGCACCCTTGACCTTTTCGGAGACGGGTCAATCCGACTCGCGTCCACCCCCGGCCATTCGCCCGGTCACCAGTCCCTGATCTGCCGCCTGGGCGAAAGGGACCTGGTGATCAGCGGGGACGCCATCTACGAAGAGAAGCAACTCGAAACCGGTGCGAATCTGCCGGGATCGATGCATGATGAACACAACTACAAGCGCTCGCTGAAGGAACTGCGACTTTTCCGCCAGACCTATCCCTCAGCCGTGATCACCGCGGGCCACGACACGGACTTTTACGAGAACGCTCCGAAGATCTGGGAGTAGGAGCCCCGTCCCTCTGTCCTTCAGGGTTCGATGGTCCGCCCGGGTTCCGGCGCCTTGACC
>JAGQUU010000038.1 GCA_020438345.1 Solirubrobacterales bacterium
CAGAACTCGATCATCTTCGCTGGTGATGGAAGCAAGCTGGGGATGATCGATTCGGATGAGGTTCGTACCCCGATCCCGCTGGATGAAATCCCGAAGGATCTTCAGAACGCCACTATCGCGATCGAAGACGAGCGCTTCTACAGCCACGACGGCATTGATGTCCAGGGTGGTCTCAGAGCCCTGGTCAAGAACCTCGAATCCGGCGAGATCACCGAAGGCGCCTCAACGATCACCATGCAGCTGATGAGAAATCTCTTCATCACCAATCCGAAACGCGATTACGAACGGAAGATCATCGAGGCCAAAATGGCCCTCGAGTACGAGGAGAACCACAGCAAGAAACGGATCCTCGAGAAGTATCTGAACACCGCTCCCTACGGAACCAACGAGGGGCGCACCGCGATCGGTGTCAACGCTGCTTCCAAGGTCTACTTCTCGATCAAGCCGAAGAACCTCAGTCTTCCCCAGGCGGCACTGCTGGCCGGACTCCCCCAGGCACCGACCGACTACAACCCGATTCAGAATCCGAACGGCGCCAAGACCCGCCGCAACGAGGTTCTCGATTCGATGGCCCGGCTCGGCTACATCACCGAGGCGAGAGCAGCCCGGGCAAAGCAGTCCGGCCTGCAGCTTGATCCTGCCCAGGATCTTTTTGCCCGGGAAGATCCATTCTTCTTCGACTACGTCGAGTCGGAACTGATCAAGAAGTACGGGGTCAACACGGTCCGCAAGGGTGGTCTCAGGGTCCACACCACGGTTGAGCCTGCCGAGCAGCAGGCGGGCCTGGATGCTCTCAGTTCCAACCTTTATGCCGGTGGTCCTTCTGGCGCGATCGTCGCGGTCGATCCCCGGGACGGGGATATCAACGCGATGGTTTCATCGGCCTCATATGAGGATGACCAGTACAACCTGGCCGCGCAGGGAAAACGCCAGCCGGGCTCAACCTTCAAGGTGTTTACTCTGGCCACCGCGATTCATCAGGGCATCGATCCGTACACAACCTTCTACGAGTCCAAGCCGCTGAACATCGATGATCCGGTTTACGGCCACTGGGAAGTCCATACCTATGGTGATTCGTATTCGGGGACGATCGATGTCGCACAGGCCACGCTGGCCTCGGACAACTCCGTTTTCGCCCAGCTCGCTCTCGATGTCGGACCGGAGAACGTGGCTGAAATGGCCAAGAACCTTGGTATCAACACCCCGCTCGACGGCTATCCGGCGGAAACCCTGGGCGGCCTGACTATCGGTGTCTCGCCGCTGGAGATGGCCGGTGCCTATGCGACGATCGCCAACGGCGGGGTTCGCCATGACCCGACCGCGATCGAGCGGGTCGTTTTCCCGAACGGTGAGGTTGACAAGCCCGGAAGGTCGAAGGGCAAGCGGGTCCTCTCCGAAGCCGAGGCATATGAGATCACCAAGATCCTTCACGGCAACATAACCGGAGGAACCGGCACCGGCGCGTACACAGGCTGTGCCGGCCAGGCCGGGAAGACCGGCACGACCGACAATCAGGTCGACGCGTGGTTCGTGGGCTACCAGCCGAATCTTGCCGCCGCGGCATGGATCGGCTACCCCGAGTCGAATGACCTCAGCACCGGTTCTGACGGCGGCGGGGTTCCGGCCAGCATCTGGAACAGCTTTTTCAACAATGCTGCCGTGCCCTGCGTGGAAACCCCGATTCCCGACGAATCCATGACCTGGGGTGACTTCAGCGGCAGCTACACCGTCTCACCGAGTGCGCCGAGTGAGTACGGGCCGGATGACACCACGACCGATGACGGCAGTGACACTACGACCGACGACGAGGCCACAGGCGATGAGACGGTCGGTCCTGATGGCGCCTATGCACCGGGCGTCGGTCAGGAACCCGCCGGAGTTGGCGGCGGTACGGGCGGAAGTACCGGTGGAGCTGCGACAGGTGGTGTCGCACCCGGTTGATCGCTCAGGCTTTTCGCGCAGCCTCGATCGCGGCCGCTTCTTCCGCGGCTTCCTCCGCAAGTTCGATTTCATTTTCGTCGCCTTCCCGACGGGTAAGCGCGGTTACGACCCCGACATAGAGGAGTTCCACCACGGTCTGGGTCGCCCGCACCGCGATCGCGATCACAGCGCCTACTCCGAAACTGCCTGATGGCAAGGTCGCCTTGACCGCCCAGGCGAAGGCCGCGTCTCGCACACCGAGGCCAGCCGGAGTCACCGCCGAGACCACGGCAGCTAGAAACCCGATCATCTGTGAAGCGGCGACAATGGCCAGATCGTCGAGGTTCAGGTGGTGGACGGCACGGGCGGCAAAAAAGACTCCGATGCCCATGACCGCCCAGACCACAACGTAAGCAAGGTAAATGGTCACCACTCCGCGGAATGGCATCAGTTGTGGCAGCGATTCCCGACCGAGCGCATGCAGCAGGCGCTTCGAAACCGGACCGAAAATTCCCGGGTGGAGCAGCAGCACCATGACCGGCAGGATCAGCAGGGGCAGCCAACGGGCCGGCTGGCTCTGAAGGTCGGGATGGTCGATCAGAAACCAGGTCGCAATGGTCAGGGCACCGGCTATCGAGATGGCCTGTTCGTAGACGATGCCAGCCGTAGTCACCCGACGCTGGACCCCGACCTTCTCGGCCATCAGGATCCGGGCCAGAAGGAAGAGCACGGTGCCTGGGATGTACCGGACCAGTAGCGGCTGCGCCCAGATCTTCTGCGCTTCCATGGTTGGTACGGGGCTGCCGAGAAAACGAAGGATCAGCCCCCAGAGGCCGGCTCCCAGAACGTAATAGAGGAATATCATCGCGAACGCCGGGAGCAACCAGGCAAGGTCGAACTCGACGCCCTTTGATTTCAGCTCCGACCACTGCGAGACAACCGTGAATACGAGGAATCCGAAAATCAGGAAGGCAAGCGAACCCTGCAGGATGACCTTCGTCGACTTTTTCTTCGGTCCGCTCTTGCCGACCGTCGCTGCGAGGTGCCCCAGCCGGTGAAGAAGGCCGGGTCGGGTTTCGTGCTCCTCGCTCATCTCTCGGGCATAGTGTCAGAGCAATGGACCTGAGTGAGTTCGAGCTGATCGGCCAGATCGCTGACCGCGCCCCCGCGGCGGCCCGTTTCGAGACCGGGATTGGCGATGACGCAGCTGTGATTCATGCCGGTGGCCGCATCGTCACTTCGGTCGACACCGCGGTCGCCGGTGTGCATTTCAACGCCGGGAGGCCACCTTCGGAATCCGCCAGAAAGGCGGTGGCAAGTGCGATCTCGGACCTCGCGGCGATGGGTCTTGGAGCAGGTGAAACCGAGTTGCTTGTCGCGCTCGGTGTCCCGGCCGGTACTTCGCGGGCGTACCTGGATGGGCTCGTTGACGGGCTCCTCGAAGCGGCCGGAGAATTCGGTGCTGCACTCGCTGGAGGTGATGTGGTCTCGTCGCCGGTGGTTTTCCTGAGTATCACGGCAATCGCACACGTCACCGATACGACCCGGTTGACCCGCAGGAACAGTGCCCGGCCAGGCGACGTGGTTGCGGTGACCGGTCCGGTGGGAGGAGCCGCAGCCGGGCTTGCTCTGCTCGGTGGTCTCGAAGTTCCCGACCTGAGTGACCTTGCGGAAGACCTGCTGGTCCGTTGCCAGGTCCGGCCAGAACCGCAGTTGAAGGCAGCACCGGTACTTGCCGCTGGAGGGGTCTCGGCGATGATCGATGTGAGTGATGGCCTGATCGCGGATCTCGGGCATATCGCCGAGGCTTCCGGTGTCGGCATGCGGCTGGAAGCGAGCGGGATTCCGGTTTACGCAGGCGTTTCCGAGGTGGCAGCTGCGGCGGGGTCGGATCCGTTCGAGTTCGCCGTCACAGGTGGAGAGGATTATGTGCTGGCCCTGACAGTTGAGCCGGATCTCTTTGCCAGGGTCGATGACGCACTCATCGAGGCGACTGGATTCGAGCTTCAGGCAATCGGTGAGGTAGTGGCCGCGGGTTCCGCGACCGGCGGCGTGTCGGTTCAAAGCGATGGCCGGATCCTCGAATTTGGCGTGGCCGGTCACGATCACCTCAGGTAGTCCGGGGTGCGCTCCCGGTAGGCTCCGCTGCCCATGATGATCCGACGTTTCGCTGTTCCTGCCCTCCTGCTCGCCCTCACGGTCCTGGTCGTCGCCTGCGGCTCCGACGAGTCGAGTGTCGGCGATTCCGGCACCGGTGAGCCAAGCGCGCAGAAGCAGTCCGGTTTCAGTGGGAAGGAACCGGTGGTTCTGAACTCGGACGGAAGCCAGTTCAACCCGTCGAAGATCTATGCCGAAACTATTGGAGGGGTTGTTTCGATCCGGTCGATTTTTGGCGACCCGGAATCGAACCTTGCCAATGCTGCGGCGGCTGAGGGGTCCGGGTTCGTGTTCAACGATTCGGGTGACATCGTCACCAACGCCCATGTCATCAGCAACGGTGAAGGCGAGAACCGCAAACCGGCCTCGCGGGTTTACGTCGAGTTTTCGAGCGGGGATGTTCTCGACGGCAAGGTGGTCGGGATGGATCCTTTCGCAGATGTGGCATTGGTTTCGGTTGATCCGGATGAAGTTGACCTCACCCCGCTGGAGTTGGCCGACAGTGCGGAGGTAGTGGTCGGCGAGCCGATCGCGGTGATCGGATCTCCGTTTGGTGAAGATCAGACCCTGACCACCGGGATCGTCTCGCAGACCGGCCGGTCGGTTATGAGCCTGACCGACTTCATGATCGAGGATGCCATCCAGACTGATGCTTCGATCAACCCGGGGAACTCTGGCGGCCCGATGCTGAATTCGGACGGCAAGGTAATCGGGATCAGCCAGCAGATGAAGAGCGGCTCGGGCTCAAGTAACGGAGTCGGGTTTGGTGTGCCGGCCAACTCGATCAGGCGTTCGGCCGAGATGCTTCGTCGTGAGGGCGATGTCCAATACGCCTACATCGGGGTCAGCACCCAGCCGCTTTACCCGCAGCTGGCAGAGAAGCTGGGGATTGATGCCAGCCAGGGGGCGATCGTTTCCCGCGTGGTGAACGGCGGCCCGGCCGATGAAGCCGGCATCGTGGGCAGCGAGAGGGAACTCTTCTTCCAGGGGCAGCGTTTCGATGTCGGTGGTGACGTGATCGTTGCCGTCAATGGGGAGCCGATCGAGCATGCCGAGGATCTGGGCCGAATGATCGGGAGGCTCGAGCCGGGAGAAACGGCGGAGATTGAAGTGATCCGTGAGGGTGAACACAAGACCATCGAAATTGAACTCGGTGATCGCCCGACCGCACTCTCAATGGGCTGAACGGACCCCACAATCGCGAAATCACATGATTTCACCGGGCTCTGTCGCGCAGAGCCGTAAGATCAATATGTGAGTCAACAGCCTCTGATCATCGTCTCCAATCGCGGTCCGGCCCAGTTTGACCGGAGCCCCGGCGGCAGTCGGGAGTTGTCCCGCGGTGGCGGTGGGCTCGTCACCGCTCTCTCGGGACTTGTCGCGGACCGGCATGCGCTCTGGATCGCCTCGGCGATGACTTCGGAGGACGTGGCCGTGACCGAAGAGAACGATCACCGGCCGATCGACGTCGAACTGAGCGGTGTTGCCTACCGCGTCCTCATGGTTGAAAGTGACCAGGAAGCGTACGACGCCTTCTACAACGTGATCGCCAATCCGATCCTCTGGTTTATCCAGCATTACCTCTGGGATCTCTCGAATGCCCCCGATATCCGCAAGGAAGAGATCGCGGCGTGGTATGACGGGTACGAAGTTGTGAACGGCGATATCGCCGATTGCGTGATCAGCCAGATCGAGGACCGTGACGACCCGCTGGTCATGCTTCACGACTATCACCTCTACACGGCACCCGCCAAGATCCGGGCCGCCCGGCCTGATGTGTTGCTCCACCACTTCGTCCATATTCCGTGGGCACAGCCCGACGCCTGGCGGATCCTGCCAACACCGATTCGCGAGGCGATTTTCAACGGTTTGCTCGCCAACGACATCATCGGTTTCCACACCCACAGCTATGGGGTGAATTTCCTTTCCTGCTGTGCCCGTTTGATGGGTTATGACGTGGATTTCGAGAACCTGACGGTCTCCCATCCTGGTGGCAGAACGATGGTGCGGGCCTACCCCCTTTCAATTGACGCAGGCCGGCTGGAACGTGCCGCAGCCTCAGACCGTGTCGCTGATTTCGAGAAGGAGATCCTCGCCCGGCGCCGCGAACATCTGATCCTTCGGGTTGACCGGGCCGACCTTTCGAAGAATGTTCTGCGCGGGTTCACGGCATTCGACACTTTCCTCAGTGATCATCCGGAGTTTCGCGAGAAGGTGACCTTCGTTGCTCACCTGCAGCCTTCGCGGCAGGATGTCCCGGAATATGCCGAATATCTGGAGCGGATCGAGGCCCTGGTTGCGGTGGTAAATCATCGTCACGGAACCACCGACTGGATGCCAATCGACCTGCGGGTTTACGACGATTTTGACGAGGCGGTGGCCCGCTACAAGCATTGCGACCTGCTGATGGTCAACGCAATTTTTGACGGAATGAACCTGGTCGCCAAGGAAGCGCCGGTGATCAACGTCAGGGATGGCGTGCTGATGCTCTCCGAAAACACCGGTTCCCATGAAGAGCTCAAGGAGTTTGCGCTTTCCGTCAATCCCTTCGATATCCAGGAGCAGGCGGATGTCATCTATCAGGCACTGACCATGGCCCCAGACGAGCGTCGTAACCGGGCTGACGGCCTCAAAGCGATTATCCACTCCCGGACACCGGCCGACTGGATCGAGGAGCAGCTGGCTGACATCGAACTGGTTCGCAGCCAGAGAACCCTGGTCAGATGACCATCGTTCAGGATGCCCCGCGAGGGTTCCCTGGACGGCTCGCATTTCCAGCCGCGGTCTTTCTTGTTGCGCTGTTGTTGCTTCCGGCTCTGTTCCCGTCTCTGACACAGGCCAGGTCCCGGTTGAAGAAATGTGACATCGGTGCGAACCGGACAATGCTCTGCGGCCACATCGAGGTACCTGCTGTCCGGGGGAAGCCATCAGCGGGCAGACAGAAAATCGGCTTCGCTCTGCGACCAAGGGGCGACCGTAGCCAGCCCTCGAAGGGAGCGATCGTCTTTGTCGAGGGCGGACCGGGATACGCGGCAACGAATGCCGATTCATTCAAGCCTCTGGCCGCCGTGATGGCTCCGTTCCTGAAGCGTCATGAAATGGTTGCGATCGATCAGCGCGGCACGGGGCTTTCGAAGCCGTTGTTCTGCAAGGGGCTTCAGCGTGGGCGGATCAGCATCCCCCGGGCGCTCAGACAATGCGCCAGACAACTCGGGGTGCGTCGCGAGGGCTACACGACAGCCGAGTCCGCCGCGGATGTTGAAGCGGTACGCAAAGCGCTTGGGCTCGAGAAGCGCAAGATGATTGTTTACGGCGATTCGTATGGCACCTACCTCGGCCAGTCCTATGCGGCGCGCTACGGAAAAGGCATGAAGGGTCTGATTCTCTCTTCGGCTTATCCCGGCAACGATCCCTTCTGGCGGACGTTGTACCCGGCGGCGAGGCGGGCGGTGAGGCTTTCCTGCAATCGGGCCGCGAACTGTTCGGGTGATGCCCTTGGTCGACTGGACCGGATGCTGCGCCGGTCCGGAACGAAATCAAGGCTCTCGTCGAATGTGCTGGGCTACCTGGTTGGTGATGCGGCCAGCTACGCGCCGGGTGGCTACAACCATCTGAACCGGGTGGTTACCGCGTACCTGAGGGGCAGGGGCAGGGGCCTCCGTGTTTTGACTGATCCGGGACCACGAAACTCCGGCCCGGCCAGCTACTTCTCCGAGGGTATGTACGCCGCTGTGGTCTGCAACGACTACCCGGTTCCCTGGAAGCGATCTTCTTCAATCCCGGAACGCCGCCGGCAACTGAACCGGGCCATTGCCGGCTTCCGGCCTTCGAACCTTTGGGCGCCGATCAGCAAACGCACCTGGGTCTACGGCTCGGCTGGCGACATCAGCGCCTGCCTCCCGTGGCCGGACCGCGGATCGGAGTATCAGCCACCGATCCCGCAGGGCCGCAGGATGCCGGGTCGCCTGGACACCCTGATCCTGGCCGGAGAGTTTGATTCGATTACCTCGGTCAGCGAAGCACGTGAAGTCACGGCGCGTTTCCCCCGCGGCCGTCTCTTTGTCGTCCCCGACCGTGGCCATGCCTCGGAGCTGTATTTCCCGTTCACGTCACCGGCCACCCCGAGGATCCGTCACTTCATCCGCGGCCTCGATCGCTGACCCTACTCCGGCAGGTTCACCCGGGTCCCGGGGGGTTGGTCCGGCTTCCCGGGAACCAGATCGGTCCGGCGGATGCTGGCCGATGTCCCGCCCGGTTTCCGGTTGCCCGCCGATGTCTGGTTTGAGATGGCAGTTTGGGTCTCTGGTCGCATCCGGAAGCGGTCAGCGGGGTGCGAATTCCTGGGAACCGTCCGAAGGCAATGGCGGAGGGTCAACGGCAGGTTCAGCGACTGCCGGGGACGGGACTGGTTCCGGGTTGCTGACAGGTGGCGAATAGGCCGGAGTCGGTGTGACCGGGAGGGCCGGGGCCGGAGCACTCGAAGGGGCGAGCGCCGCGGAACCTGATGCCTCTTCGTCCCCGGCATCTTTGCCGGCTCGCCGCTTCGGGCCCTGACCGGGACCGCGACCCTTCCGGGAACCGGTCCGTTCGCCGGGCCGGGGTTCGCGTTCGGCTTTGTTCCGGAGATGCCCACTTCCCGTCGGTCTGCCGCCGGCTGCTTTTCGCCGGAGGATCGCCTCCGGACGGGCAACCGAGGTGTAGCTGGCCATCTCCTCGGGACGGAAACCGACATCGGCCGGTACTGGTGGCGGGTCCGGGGTTTCAAGCAGGCCGGGAAGCGTCGAGATTCCGAGCAGTGTGAGGCCCGCAATGGCCGCGATCCGGATTGCCCTTTTGCGGTCAACCCTGAGTTCCCCGAGGTCTTTCAGCATGCTTCATAAATGGTTTCGGGCGCCGGACTCGCCCCCTCCGGGGGAAGCGAATTGACATGGCACCGCGAATCTCGACCGATGAAGGTATAGTCCCCCGTCGATTTTGACTGCTACAGCCCGCCAATACGAACTAGTCCTGATGCTCGACCCCCAGGTTGAGGAAGCCGACCGCGAAAAGCTGGTCTCCGAAACCAAGTCGGCCATCGAAGCCAACGGTTCGCTCAAGCATGAAGACAACTGGGGCATCCGTGAGATGGCCTACGAGATCGATCACAAGAGCGAAGCCGATTACCGCTGGTTCCGTTTCGACGGTGAACGGGAACTGCTTGGTCAACTCGACCACAGCCTCAAGATCGCCGATGGCGTGATGCGCTTCCGGGTTTTCAAGGTGGATCCAGAGGCTCCGGTCCTGCCGGCTCCGCCCGCTACTGCTGTGGTGATGGCGCCGACCGGTGACGACGATGAGCGTCGCGGCAGGGGCCGCTACCGGGAAGACTGAGGGCTCTCGGAAGCCCGGACTTTTCCGGTATTTGCGTGGTTAGGGGCGAACTTTCGCCCCTTTTGCCTTTAAGCGTCCACAGGCGTCGCTAAGTTCCTGATCCGACCTGCGGGTCCGTTCAGGTCCCGCGATGTACGAAAAAGCGCGATAAGGAGCGAACACACGATGGCTGAGAACATCAACAGGGTCACTATCACCGGGAATCTCACCAGGGATCCGGAACTGAGACAGACGCCGAACGGGACTGCGGTCTGCACCCTCGGCGTGGCTGTCAATGGCCGACGTAAGGATGAGTCCGGACAGTGGGTGGACAAGCCCAACTACTTCAATGTCGTGGTCTGGGGCGCCCAGGGCCAGAACTGCGCCAACTTCCTGTCGAAGGGTCGCCCGGTGGCGGTTGATGGCAGGCTGGACTGGCGCTCGTGGGAGGCCAAGGACGGGTCCGGCAAACGGTCGACGATCGAGATCGTCGCTGACACCGTCCAGTTCCTCGGTTCCCGGGACGGTTCTGCGCCGGGTGGCAACGCGGGCCAGCACCAGGGAGGCCAGCAGGGCGGAGGCCAGTCCCAGGGCGGTGGCTTCAACCCGTCCTCGGACGTTCCCGCTGACACCGGCGACTTCGCGCCAACCGGTGGTGGAGCGGCAGCGGACGACGACATCCCGTTCTAGTAGAGAACCGGCTGAGGCGAGTCTCCGGCCCGACACAAGTTCCGGAGCGTCTGGATTGAAGATTGGAGCGCTATATGGCCGAATCTTCAATCCAGATCTCCGTGGGTGCTGCCAGGTGGCGCTCGCTTCACGAAACCTGACCCGCATCCACTGACCTGCCTGTACTGACTCACCCTCTCTGACTCGCACTTTCCGCTAATTCGGCTGTTCTCCGGTTTGCCGCACCCCAAGGCTTGAACTGAACCGCTACGATTCTTGGTCCTGAATGCCCGGGAACTCGCCTGGGCTAGAACCATGTAAGGCATCGGAAAGCAAGTGGCAAAGACACGAGAAGCATCATCGCGACGCGGGCGCCGCTTCAATGAGCGCGTACGCCCCCGCAAGTACACGAAGATTTCAGCCGAAGATATCGACTTCAAGGATCTCACCCTCCTGCGTCGCTTCATTTCGGACAAGGGCAAGACCAGGTCTCGCCGGGTCACCGGACTCTCCCGCAAGCATCAGGCACAGCTGTCGGTCGCGGTCAAACGCGCTCGTGAAGTTGCGCTGCTTCCCTACGTTGGTGAGAAGTAATGGCCCAGGCCATTCTGCTTGCTGACGTCGAGGGCCTGGGGGAGAACGGTACTGCGGTCGAGGTGGCGTCCGGCTATCTCCGCAACTATCTCGAGCCCCGTGGTCTGGCCCAGCCGGCTACACCTGGTGCGCTGGAAGAAGCGATCCGCCGCAAGGAAGCTGCCGAGAAGGCCGAGCGTGAGGCGATCGCACGTGCCAAGGAGAACGCCTCTCTGCTCTCCAAGACAGTACTCACGATTCACCATCGTGCCGGAGAAGACGGCAAGCTCTACGGGTCAGTCACGACCAAGGAAATTGCCGAAGCAATCCGTGATGCCCGCGGCATCAAGGTTGACCGCAAGAAGATTCGTCTCGATGTTCCGATCCATCAGGTCGGTACCTACATGATCGACGTCGAAGTGGCAGGTGGCGCCATCGCCTCGGTCAAGACGATCGTCGCGGAAGAGAAATAGGAAATAGCCCAGGTACCGCCCCACAACATCGATGCCGAGGAGCAGGTCCTCGGCGCGATGCTGTCCTATGACCCGGCGGTCAACTGGGTTGTCGACGATGTAAAGCTCCAGCCGGGCGACTTCTATCTCGACCGGCATCAGGCTATCTATGAGGTCATGCATGACCTCTACGCCACAGACAAGGCATGCGACTCGCTGACCGTAACCGAGGCGCTGGTCACCACAGGGCAGATCGAAGAAGCCGGTGGCAGCAATTACGTGGCCGAACTGGCCGAGAAAGCGGCGGCCCCAGGTAACGCCCGCTTCCATGCCCAGATAGTCCAGGAGACGGCCCATCTGAGGCGGCTGCTTGAGGCCGGACAGACGATTGAAGCCTGGGTCGGAGACCGTGAAGCAAGCGCCCGCGAGCTTTCGGAGCGGGCCGAGCAGCTTTTGTTCGGGGTCGCCCACAAGGAGCAGGAAGGTGACTTTCGCGCAATGGGCGACATGCTTTTCGACGAGCATCAACGCCTCGAGAAGCGAATAAGCGGCGAGCTGAAGTCCACCGGCACGCAGACCGGTTTTCGCGATCTCGACGAAAAGACCGGCGGGTTCCAGCCTTCGAACCTGATTATCCTGGCCGCCCGTCCTTCTGTCGGCAAATCGGCATTCGTCGCCAACGTCGCCGAGAACGTGGCGGTAAAGCAGAACAAGTCGGTTGCGTTCTTTTCTCTGGAAATGTCCGAGACCGAGCTTTCCCAGCGGTTCATTGCTTCCCATTCAGGGGTTTCCGGGGACCTGCTCCGGAAAGGCAGACTGAGTGCCGAGAAGAACAAGGACCGGGATTGGAGAAAAGTCAACAAGGCGCTGAACGAGCTTTCCGACGTGC
>JAGQUU010000039.1 GCA_020438345.1 Solirubrobacterales bacterium
CGCTTCGGTTTCCGCGGCATATTCAAGAGCGGCCGAGAAAGCCCCGACATCCAGGACGAGTCCGTCTTCCCGCTTCCAATAGCGGTTGTGCTGAAGGGTGATCAGCTCCGCACCGTCCATCATCTGGCGGAAGGCGTAGCTCAGGGTTTCCGCCGAGAACATCGGGCCGAGGTCGCCGAGCACGATCGCGTCGGCCTTCTCTTCGGTTCCGACCACATCGATTTCTTCGAGGTCTTCACGCAGTGACCGGGCCACCATCAGGTTCACTTTGGAGAAGCCCTTTGAGCGGCAGTATCGAACCGCCATCGCCGCCGGCGTGAGGACTTCTTCGTCAGCGACATCGAAGCCACCCCTGCGGACCCGCTGGATTACTTCCTTGCGGGAGATTGAGGATGTGTTTGTGACAAGGCGAATCGCCCCGGCTCTCTCGCGCAGCTGGGCCAACGCCGCCGGTGCACCTTCAATTGTTTCTCCCTGGATGTAGAGGACACCCTCGACATCGAGCAGAATCGCTTCGGGGTTTTCCGGCAACACGGCCATACAGGCAATTTATTCCGTGTGGGCCCACTATGCCCTGTCCCGGCGGACAATCCGTCCTGGAGGGTGCTGGGCGCCTGCTAGACCCGGTCTACGAAAAGGATCTGGCTGGCCACCCCGAACCTGCCGTTCCGGTCATGAAGACGGGTCGAAGTGAGGCCGGACCCGTTGCGGTCGATCTCGGTCCTCGATTCAAGCCCGATCCATTGCCCGACGGGTTCGCGAAGCAGGGAGACGTTCAGGTCACAGTTGATGAAAAGAAACTCGCCCCAGCCGACCGGATGGGCGACACCGTTGCCGAAATCGGCCGCAGCCATCGCCCTCTGGGCCCCGGTGAGTTCCTCCCCGCCGACCAGGGGGAAGTCGAGCCGGATCCAGACCATGCCTTCGGTACCGACCCGATCGGGCCCGCCTTCGATCGCGACGACCGTGTTGGCAGTCCTGTGAAACGCTTCGCTTTCGCCGTCAGCCCAGAGCGCCTTCTCTATCGGGCGACCCTGGCCCGGACCGGGGAATGGTTCTTCCTTGACCGTGACTTGATCCGGCAGGTCAACTTCACCCCGCCGCAGCAGCACGGCCCGACCTTCGATCAGTGTCCGGTCACCGGACTGGATCACCACCCTGACCACCCGATGTCTCCGTCCCGGCTTCACTATTTCCGCCCGGACCTCCAGCTTGCCGAGGGTGACCGGACCGTTGAAGGCAAGCGAGAGCGACGCGAGCCGCAGATCATCTGCCAGACCGAGCCGTTCGGCCGCCCTGGCAACAAGGGCGGCCGGTGCGCCTCCGTGTGCGGCATCCTCCTGCCAGGGCCCCCGGGCGAGGCTGGTCAGCGTGATGGACTCGGTGGCACCTTCTCTGGCTGAGCCGGACGAATCGGTGATTGTCGAGATCGCGTCGGTCATCGCGAACCTCGCAAATCGAAAAAGAGGATGCCGGGGGCGGCGAGGTGCTCGGGACGGTTCTTCAGCCTCATGGAGGCAACTTACCCGGTTGTGAGCGAAGTCAACGAGGCATATCCTCTGTCTCATGCCTATCACCGAGAAGGTCACCCTGCATGCACTGCCGCCGTCCCATCCCTGCAAAACCGTGGGTGCCGCGCTTGACTACAAGGGCATCGAATACGAGTGGGTCAACCTTGATTTCGGCAAGCACAACGAGCAGATCACCGAGCTCTACGGAGCAGGAAACACCCGGGTACCCGGCCTGACGATCGGGGAAGAGAAGATCCACGGATCAACCAACATCCTCAAACGCCTGGAGGAACTGGTCCCCGAGAATCCGCTTTACCCGGCGGGAATCTCGGAGCAGGTCCGGGCGGCTGAGCTCTGGGCTGACGGTGACCTTCAGGATTTCGGCCGCCGGATCCCCTGGGGAGCCCTCTACTTCCGTCCGGAGATGCTCGGCAAGCTGAATGGTGTCGAGGAGCTGGACCCGGCCGGGACGGACTTCGCGATGAGGTTCGTCCACTCGACGTGGAAGTACCACAACATCTCCTCGGTCCAGATCGCCGAGGACCTCGAAAAGCTGCCCGCGATGATCGACGAGATCGACGGCATGGCCGGGCAAGGACTGCTCGATGGCGAGCATCCCACCGCCGCGGACTTTCAGATCGGATCATCGGTCTGGGTGATCGCCACGATCTCCGATGTGAAGCCGGTAGTCGAAGGGAGCGCCGCCGCGAGGGTCGCCGAGCGTTATTTCGGTGAAATACCGGAACTGGTCCCTGCCGGTGCTTTCCCGGCCAGCTGGATCAGGCTTCGCGACTGAGGTTTAGCCAGCAGAAGCTGGAAATCGCTGTTTCGACCGGAGCGGAAGCCGCCTTCGGCCACGGTCAGGTAAAGCACCCACATCCGGCGGAAAGGTTCGTCGTAGCCGAGTTCTTCCAGCCGGGAGGTCACCGCGTTGAAGCGCGCCCTCCATTCGGCGAGGGTGCGCGCATAGTCGATCCGGAGCTCGTCACTCCAGGCGATTGTCAGGTCGGACACAGTCCCGAGACAGCGGCGGATCTCAGCCATCGAGGGAAGGCAGCCACCGGGGAAGACATATCGGCTGATGAAGCTGCGGGAGGCCTTCTCCCGTTCATAGGCATCGTCGTCAATCGTGATCGCCTGGAGCAGCATGGACCCATCCGGTTCAAGCAACTCGGAGCACTTGCGGAAGTAGGTCGGGAAGTCTCTCCAGCCGACTGCCTCGATCATCTCGATTGAAACAAGGCGGTCGAACTTCCCGGTCAGGTCGCGGTAATCAACCTCGATCACCTCGATCCGGTCCGACAGCCCTTCGCGTTCGATCCGTTCGCGGGCGAGCTCTGCCTGTTCGCCGGAGATTGTGGTCGTGGTGATCCGGCACCCGGAAGCCCGGGCCAGATGAATCGAGAGGCCGCCCCAGCCCGTACCGATTTCAAGCAGGTGGACGTCGGGGCCGAGTTCAAGCTGGTCGGCGATCTGATCCATCTTGGCGATCTGGGCCTGTTCGAGAGTCTCCTCCGGACCGCCCCGGTAAACCGCTGACGAATAGTTCATCGACTCATCGAGAAAAAGTGAAAACAGCTCATTGCCCAGGTCATAATGCGCGGCGATCTGCCTCTTCCCCCGCGACCGGGTTGTCCTCGGCATAAGGAACCCGATTCGCTGCATCGGCCAGAGCAGGAAGCGGAACCGGCGGCGCAGCCGGTCCAACTGACCGAGGTTCTCACCGGCGATGGTCGCCAGTGTGACCAAATCATCACAGTCCCACTCGCCGAGCATGTATCCCTCGGCCATACCGGTGCTGCCCTTCAGCATCCGCCGCCAGGCCCGCTGGTCGTGAACCACGACGCTGGTCTGCCTCTCTGCGTCCGGCTCGCCGATCGCGGTGCTCCCGTTCTCTTCCACGAATTCGATCCGGCCGGTCTCAAGCTTCCCGATCACCGCCAGGACCATCCGTCGCCACATGTTCAAATGGTCCTCCGCCTACGTTGCTCCCCGTTCCTTGCTCCGGAGCCCTCCGCCTTCCGAAGCCGCACTTTCACCCCGTCACCCTGGCTTTTGATCCCTGCAGCTTTCGCTTTGATCCAGAGTGATTTCCGGCCTGCTGACGCATCCTTGCTGACCCTCACTTTCAAACGGCGAACGACTGATTTTCCAGCATCGAGCCTGGCCACTTTCAGGCAACGGACGGGCGCCTTCTTCCAACGGGCCTTCCGGGCACAGATCGCGATGCCTTCAGCAGTCATGCCACCAATGTTTCGCACCGTTACCTTGATCTTTCTGGTCCCGCCCGGCCGCAAAACGAGACTTGCCGGCTTGACGTTGACTACAAGCCTTGCAGGCGTGAGCTCCACATTCGGCTGCTTGTAAACCGGCTCCGCCGCTCCGGGTTCCGGCCGGAGCGGATTGTCAACCTGGTCCGATCGAAGCTGGCCGAGGGCGGCGTCAGCCTCAGGCCCGTCAAACCAGGTGACCCGTCGTACCTCGAAAAGGTTCGCTGGCCCCAGGGTCGGGTCGGTGTTCACTCCACCGGGCACCGGTGGCATGGTCAGCATCGGCCCTGCCGCCCCGAACGAGTGGCCATCACCGGAGCAGAGCATTGAACTTGCCGGATTCGGGGTCGCCATGTCCTGGTAATAGGAGGACTGGGAGACACCTTCGATGTCAGTCGTCAGTCGCGCGACGTTGGTCACGGATCCGTACTGGCCGGAAAACTGGTCCCAGCTGATCTGTCCGGCCACCGGGTTGTCCTGAATTCCGTCAATGGTCATGCCGGACGGGTTGTTCGAATTCCGGTAGACCATCCCCGACGCGTCCGGCGCGAGATCCATCGCCGACACGAACTGGTTGATCCCGGGATGGACCCGAAGGTAGGTGCGGGTTTCCCAGATGCCTTCGTAAAAGATGTAGTCCCGCTGGGCGAACGTCCCGCTGTTTGCCCCGACGAAGGAACGAATCGCCCGTACCGGACCATCCAGATTGGCGATGAAGCCGCCACCGCCTCGGCTGAAAGTCAGTTCATTGCGACCACAGCCGGTCTGCCCCACAGTCGATTTGTCGCCGTCCAGAAGGTCAACATCCGGGGCGCTCGCGGCGGCGATCACCATGCGGTCAACCATCCATCGCCCGGGGAATCCGAGCTCGTAGCGAGCCGTGGTGACGGTCGACTTTTCCGGGTTGACCGGCGGGCCGGCGATGTTGTCTCCGATGCTCCCGTAGTGGTACCCGGCCCGGTACCCCCCAACGAGCAGCGGGTCGTACGTTTGCTCGTATAGGACCATGTCTGTTTCAGCAGCAGGGTCAAGCCCGCTTGTCGTCCGAAAGAGATACAGAAAGCGAGATCCGGAGGGGTCAAGCGGATCAGTAACTTTGACTGGGGTCCGGGTTCCGGGGTCCACTCCCTCGGGGGCCTCCACACCGCCGGCGGCGATTCCCGCATCAACGGCCATCATCGCGATCTCGTCATCTGCATCGAACTTCGGATCTCCCGTGGTGCCGGGGACCACCGCACCGCTTCCTCGATTGGCAGGCGTTGTCACGGTCTGTGGCACGCCATCGGCTTCAGCCCAGGTATTCGGGTCGGCGTACGCCATCGCCCGGAACTCATTGTTCGAATTGAAGACAGACTGGCGGACCGGCCGGTAATCGATCAGTTTGCGCTCGTCGACCTGCACCGGGACCTGGATCCAGCTGCCGTCGAAAGAGAAGGCAACGACCTGCTCCGGCTCGATCCCGATCAGGAGCGGAGTTTCTGAACCGGTGATGACCACCGGCTCCGTGTCCCGGTCATCAAGCCCCGCCGACGCGCTGGACGGCCCAACGACAAGCGCCAAACCGACAATGCCGGCGAAGATGAACCTGACTGGACCCCGATGCGCTTTCATCTCTCCACTAAACATGAGTCGGAAACCTCAGTTGCGCCTTCCCGTTCCCGGCCCGACCACGAAGCAGATGATCAGGAAGCCGACCATGGCGGCGACAGCGTTGAAACGGAAGGCGATGTGAAGGCCATCTACCAGGCCGCTGGCTGAGGCAAACAGCGTGGTGGTCAGCGCCAGGCCGACCGAGCCCCCCGCCACCTGGAACATGTAAATGATCCCGCCGGCAAGACTGGAGCGTGAATCATCGACCGCGGTCACCCCGATCGTGGTGATTGACGAGTAGAAAAGGCCGATCCCGATTCCGAGTATCACCATCCCCGGGATGATCCCGCCGGTCGCCCCGGATTCCTTCACTCCGAATGAGAGAAGCAATGGCCCAAGGGCAATGCATGCTGCGCCGAGCGTGACGATAGGACGACCACCGACCCGGTTGTAGAGCGGTCCGGCGACGAACGAGGTCAGCGCAAAGACGGCCATGAACGGCAGGAGCCCCAGACCGGATTCGAAAGCAGAAAGCCCCCCGGCTTTCTGCAGGTACTGAGGGATATAGAACAGAGCCGAGAAGAAGGTGGCCGAAATGAAAAGAATCGAAACGCAGGACGCGGTGAAAGTTGCGTTCCGCATCACATCCCGGGGAACCAGCGCGTGAGTCCCGGCGCGACGCTCGACCAGGGCGAAGCAGGCCAGCAGCAGGAGCGAAGCGGCAATCGCGCCGATGATTCTCGGATCCCCCCAGCCGAGGTCCACCACCTGGTCAAGCGCGACCATGAAAAGAACCAGACCAAGGGAGACCGTGACGATCCCCGCGTAGTCGATCCTCCGGTCGTCGGTCTCGGGGCGTGGCTGATGAATCAGAAGCCAGACGGCGAAGATCGCGGTAAGGGCGATCGGCACATTCAGGAAAAGGATCCAGCGCCAACTCGCAAATTCGGTCAATGCCCCGCCGAGCAGCGGACCCAGAGCGTTGCCGACCCCGGCCACCCCGAGGATCAGGCCACCTGCCAGGCCTGCCTTGCTGGAGGGAAGCTCGGCGAAGGTCATGCCGAGCACGGCTGGCCACATCAAAGCCCCGCCGATGCCCATCACCGCCCGGGCAGCGATCAGCCAGGCCTCGGACTGGGCCGTGCCGGCAGCCAGCGAGGCGACCAGGAAGATCCCGGCTCCGGCGAAGAAGACCTCGCGTCGGCCAAACAGGTCGGCCAGCCGGCCACCGGTGACGATCAGCACGCCGAACACCAGGGCGTAGGCATTGACCACCCATTGGACAGTCGTGATGTCCGTATCGAAATCCTTTTCGATCGCCGGCAGTGCGACATTCATCGCAGTGATGTCATTGGCGATGACAAAAACTCCGAGCGCCATCGCCCCGAGGGCGAGATAGGTGGACCGGGTCACACCTCCAGCTTAGGCGCCGGTGGGGTGCCGCTCAAGTGGTTCGCACGGCCCGGCCGAACAGCTTTCGAGATCGGGACCCTTCGATACCGGGGTGAACGCACCCAATAGGCTGGGTTCATGACTGATTCAGATGAAACCGGGGAGTCGATCACGGCCGAAGGCTTGAAGCTGCTCAAGGTCGAGCTGGAAGAACTCGAAGGTCCTGCTCGCGAAAAGATCGCCGAACGGCTCAAGGTCGCCAGGGAGCTCGGGGATCTCAAGGAGAACGCCGAGTACCACATCGCCAAGGAAGACCAGGCTCATCTCGAAACCAAGATCCAGCGACTTCGTGAACGCGAGAAGAACGCGGTCGTGGTTGATGTCGAAGCCTCCGGCGATGCTTTCGCATTCGGTCGCACCGCGGAGATCACCGACGGATCAGGCCGCCGGCTTACCTGGACTCTGGTTGGTTCGACCGAGGCGAACCTGGCCGAAGGGAGGCTCAGCGCCGAATCACCGGTCGGTCAGGCCCTGCGCAACCGGAAGGTCGGAGAAGAGGTGAAGATCGCCACCCCCAAGGGCGAACGGATCTTCACCATCAACTCGGTCAGCTGAGTCGGTCCTCTCTACTTGATCCGTCTTATCTCGTAGGTCAGGTCGGTCACCCAGCAGCGTTGGGATCCGGGTCCCGACATAGGCGGGCACTGTTTGACCTTTCGGGTTTCGGTTGAGTTCAGTGGCGTGACTTCGCCATGTTCCTTGGAGAACTTCATGGTCTCCCGCTGGCCGCGCTTCATCGCGGCAATGCGGTCGATGCCGCCGAAAACCCGAAGTTGCTGTGGCATTTCCGTGATCGAAGCAAAGTAGGGGTACTTTTCACCGCAGAAGCTGTAGTTGCTCTGGTCGAACGGGAACTTGAGCTTCAGGGCAGTGTCCTTGTCGTAGTCGAGTGAGAACGGGCGCCGGGCATTTGGCCTGGAGCAATGCTTCGTGGTTGTCTTGATTCCACGGGGTTCCGTGCCATCACATTCACCGAGCTCGCCGCCGCAGCCCGGGAGCAGGTTCTGCCTGATCGTGATCTTCTGCCGGTTATGGGCCTTCGCAACTGCTCCCTGAAGGGGATAGAACTGGAAAGGGAGATTCCTCATGGACGGTGGCAGGTCACCCTTGTACTGCATGCCGCGGAACAGGATTCCGTTCCCGCGTGTGTGGAACCCGGAGGTAATCGTGCCCCGTTCAGTTCCCCAGCCCCGGTCACCGCGCGGATAGTCGGCACTCTGGGTATGCCAGTCGTGGACGTGGATGCCGGTCAGCTCCAACCGGTAGAGGGACTTCTCCAGCCGGACCTGGCCCTGGGCCAGCGAATTGGCGGCCAGCCCGAAGAAGAGGATCGAGATCATGACGAGTACGAAACGGCGAAACTTGGTGATTTCCGAGTTCATGTGGGTTCTCCCGGGTAGTTGAGGGGTGGGAGAAAGCTCGCGCAGGGGCCTTGTCATGACTTTGCGGCGTTCCGCAAGGTTTGTGAGCCGTATCCTCCAGTTATGGCGAAAAGCTCGAAGGCGAAGAAGGCTGGTGCCGCGGTGGGTCTTGCCGGCCGTGCCTGGGAGTACGGCAAGCGGGTCGACTGGCCCGCTGTATGGATGCGTGCCCGTTGGCTCAGCCATCACTCCCAGCGGCTCTACAACAATCTGACCCCGGAGGAACGCAGGGAGTTTCTGGACATCGTCGTCCCGACCAGGGATTCGAAGATGATCGCCAAAGACGACCGGGCGCGGGTGGCCGAGCTTGTCTCGAAGGCGTTTTCCGGCAGCAGACGGATTTGAGCGACCCGGCCGGACCGAAGCAGGATTCGACGGACCGGGTTCGACTGCCCTCTTGAAACAGAACGCCGGCCGTACCCTTGGGCACGGCCGGCGTTTGAAACGTTGATGCCTGGCTTTTCAGCCTCCCAGGCGACCCAGAAGTCCAACGAGGTTGAGACCACCGGTTCCTCCCAGTTTGCCCAGGATCGAGCCGAGGTTGAAACCGCCGAGGCTCAACCCGCCGAGATTGCCCCCGAGCAGTGCCTTGAGCTTGCTGATGAGGTCAGCATTGCTGCCTCCGGTCGGGATGCCCGATCCGACGATGCTCTTGGCGGCCGATGCCAGGCAGCTGGCGAGACCCTTCGAGCTGGTTTCCTTCGAGCACTTGTTGTAAGCGTCAACGCCCTTCGAACAAAGGGAGCTGACCTTCGAATTGCCGGCCTTCGCGCAGAGAGCGCTCAGGTCGCCAGCGCTCGGCAACGCAGGAACTGCAGGTGCGGCCTGGGCCGGCGCGGCGCCAATGGCGCAGGCTACGGCAGCGGTCGCGATGAAAGCACCAAACTTGGCTTTCAGGTTCATGTATCTCTCCTCCGGGTAACTTCTATCTCCCTACCCGGGCGGCAATTTAGCGCATTTATGAACACTTGTTTCATAAAACTTTGCGTCCTCGTGAACCTGCCGGTACAGAACGAGATTGTTCGTATCCGGGCCTTTTTCTGATCACCTTCGAAGATCCTGCGGGTACCGGCTTCTCCTGCCCCGTACCATGGGAGCGTGATCTGCCGCACCGGAATCATCATTCTGCTCCTGGGTTGCCTTGCTGCCTTTGGCACCCCCCAGGCCCACGGATACGGGAAGCCCGGCCCGGGCACAATGCTTTCCGGTTGCCCGGTGTTCCCGCCCGGCAACGCCTGGAACCGCGACATCAGCGCGGCGAAGGTCCATCCACTTTCGGGTCGTTACATCGCCTCGATCGGTGGTTCCACCACCCTCCACGCCGACTTCGGTTCCGGCCGGTACGGCGACTATGGAATTCCCTACCGGGCCGTGGGCCGCGACCAGGCAAAGATCCCGGTGCTGTTCACCGCATTCGGCCGGGAAAGCGACCGCGGTCCCTATCCGATACCGCTTGGCAGCCGGATCGAAGGCGGTTCGGATGACCATGTGATCGCCCTTCAGCGCGGCAGATGCGAGCTCTTCGAGCTATATCGCGCGCGCCGCGGAAAGGGTCGCTGGCTGGCCGATTCCGGCGCCCGTTTCGACCTTCGTTCCAACCGGCTTCGGCCGGCAGGCTGGACCAGCGCCGATGCTGCCGGGCTACCGATCCTGCCCGGTCTCGCCAAGGCCGGGGAGGCCTCCGGCCAGATCACCCATGCCCTCAGGTTCACCGTCGCCGAAACCCAGCGTGGATACATTCACCCGGCGCGCCATTTCGCATCAAGCTCCCGGGATCGTTCCTTGCCGCCAATGGGACTTCGCCTCAGACTCAAGTCCGGCTACCGGCTCGGCCGGTTCTCCGGACAGGCCCTGGCGATCCTCAAAGGCCTCAAGCGTTTCGGCATGATCGTCGCCGACAACGGGTCTGACATGTACATCAGCGGTACTCCCGACCGTCGCTGGAACGATGATGTCCTCGATCAGTTGAAGACAGTTCCTGCCCGGGCATTCGAAGCGGTCGCAACCGGCCGCATCCACCGCTGAAGGAGGCCCGCCAGTGCCATCGAGAACGGCAGCGTGAGTTCCCGCACACCGATCCTCGCCCGGGTCAGATCAACCCGGCGGCTCACTCCACACATGATCCGCATCGTCTTCGGGTCAGATGCCCTGCACGAGTTTCCGGTCGGCGAGTTCACTGACCACTACGTGAAGCTTCAGCTGCCGCCGCCCGGAGCCGACTATTCGGCGCCCTTTGACCCGGTCCAGATCCGTGAAACCCTGGAACGCGGGCAATGGCACCGGCAGCGCACCTACACAGTGAGGGATGCCGACCCTGCATCGGGTGAAATCACCATTGACTTCGTCACCCACGGGCGCGGCCTGGCCGGGCCGTGGGCGGAGTCTGCCAAGCCCGGCGACCTGGTCCAGATGATCGGACCGGGTGGTGCCTACTCCCCGGACCCGGAGGCCGACTGGCATCTCATGGCCGGTGATGAGGCGGCGATCCCCGCAATTGTGGTCTCCCTTGAGCGGGTCCCGCCCGCTGTACCGGCTTTCGTCGTTCTGGAAGTGGAAGACGAACGCGAGCAACGTGGACTCGAAATCGAGGCCGGGTTCAACCCCGAAGGGAATGTCCGGTTGTTCTGGATACACCGGGACGGTGTCGGCCACAGGGATGAGAAGAGGGTGCTCGATACAGTCGAGAACCTCGAACTGCCTGACGGTCGTGGCCAGGCATTCGTCCACGGGGAAGCCGGCATGGTCCGGGAGGTGAGGCGCCACCTGGTCAGGGACCGCGGCATGGACCTGCAGAGCCTTTCCGCTACGGGCTACTGGAAATACCGCCGGACCGAAGAGGGCTGGCGAGAGGACAAACCCGAGTGGAAGCGCCTCGCAGAGCAGGATGTAATCTGACCGGGCACTACTTTGCGAGCTTCTCTTCCTGGCGTTCGGGGGAGATCCGCACCACCTTTTTCGCCAGGCCCAGCTTTTCCATAACGGCGATCACTCCCGCACTGATGTCGATCTCCCACTTCTTCAGTCCGTGCTGTGCCGACCGCGGAAAGGCGTGATGGTTGTGATGCCAGGCTTCACCCAGTGATGGCAGCGCCAGCCAGAAGACGTTGGTTGACTCATCTTCCACGTCGAAACGCCGGCTGCCGAGGAAGTGGCAGACCGAGTTGATCGACCAGGTGATGTGGTGGAGGAAGAAGACCCTCACCAGCCCGCCCCACAGAAACCCTCCGGCCGCGCCGGCGAGCGTGCCGGTGACCACGTAGCCGGCCAGAGCCGGGATAAGCAAGCCGAGAATGACCCAGAGCACAAACCAGTCGCTGATGAAACGCATGCCCCTGTCCTCGTAGAGATCACGGGCGTACTTCTGCTGGTCGGCTTTGCCGTGTTCGGTGAAGGTCCAGCCGACATGTGCGTGAAACAACCCCGAGAGCACGCCTTTGACTCCCCCGTCATGTCCGACATGGGGACTGTGGGGGTCGCCCTCCTGGTCGGTGAATGCATGGTGTTTGCGGTGATCGGCGACCCAGGTATTCACCGGTCCCTGCACTGCCATCGACCCGATGATCGCGAAGAAATACTCGATCGGCTTGAAGGTCTGAAACGAGCGGTGGGTAAGCAGGCGGTGAAATCCGACGGTGATTCCCAGCGCCGTCACCAGGTACATGACGACCATGATCACCAGATCGGCTGCGGTGACGATCTGGTTCCAGAACAGAACGATTGCAGCGATCGTGGCAATGAACGGGATCACTACCGCGAACAGGTTCACGATCTGATCGAGCCTCGGCATCTCATTCTGGGTCATGCCGAAAGCGTATTCCTCGGTTCTTGATATTTCTTTGCTAAAAACCAAGTCATCCGGAGCATTTGTTATAAGTTTTCTTATAAGTTCTTCAGTTCAAGAGCCCTGGCGCGGTCTTGATGCCGCGGTTGCCGATGTGATCGAACCCGAGATGCCGGGGGTCACCATCGAGATACTTGAATCGATCGGCCGCGAGATCCCCGAATACGCGCGACCACTCGAAGGCGCCTTCGGCCGGGGCGTCCGCAGGGGAACCGACGAGGCCCTGCAACAGTTCGTCGGCCTGATCCGCAACCCTGACGCGGACCGTCGTCGAAGCCGACGGGTGTACGTGATCCTCGGCCGTGGAGAATTCATGAACGGAAGGTCACTGGATTCGCTCCAGTCCGCCTACCGGATCGGCGCCCGGATCGCCTGGCGCCGGATCGCTGCTGCAAGTCTGGATGCGGGACTCGGCGGCAAGACGCTGAGCCTGCTTGCGGAATCGATTTTCGTATACATCGACGAGCTGTCGGCCGATTCGACCGAGGGATACGCAATCGCGCAGTTCAGACAGCAGGGAACGCGACTTCGCAGGGAACGCCAGCTGGTCAATTTGATGCTGAGTGACCCTGCCCCTGAAACCTCGGAGATCGAAACTGCAGCCCGGGCGGCCGCATGGGAAATCCCGAAAAGCCTGGCAGCACTCGCCTGCCACGAACGCGACCTGGTCGAGATCAGCCGAATCCTCCCCATCGGCGTGATCTCGGCCACGGTCGACGGCTACACCTGCCTGGTGCTTCCTGACCCGAATGCTCCGGGGCGACTGAAGCAGATTTCCGACGCGATCGGCCACCGATTTGCATGTCAGGGCAGCGAGGTCCGACTGGGGCGCCTGAGTGAATCGTGGAGCCTCGCCCGAACCGCGTTCGAAGCCGGTGGATCCGGCTACTTCAAAGCAAGTGGGCTGGTCCGGGCCGAGGAGCATCTGGTGGACCTCGCCCTCTTCAACAGCCGGGACCTGATCCGGCAACTAAGGAGCCGCACCACCAGGCCGCTCGACGGGCTGACCCCGAAAGCGAAGGAACGTATGGTCGAAACCGCGCTCGCCTACATCGAAGAACGCGGCAACGCTTCAGCCATGGCCCGGACGCTCGACATTCATCCCCAGACCGCCCGGTACCGGATTGCCCGGTTGCGCGAGATATTCGGCGAGGAGCTTGACCGGCCAGATGACCGGCTCGCGCTCGAGCTTTCCCTGCGCGCCCGCTGAACCTGCTTCCGGCCCGCTGCACGAAAAAAGGCGGGACCCGAAAGGCCCCGCCTCTTTCCCTGACTGCTTCCGTCCCAGACAACCGGAAGCTATCTCTTCCCGTCAGACCTGCCGGGAGGAAACACCTCGTGATTACTGGACCGGGATCGCGAGAATGTCCCCGGACACTCCGGCAACCTGATCGCCTGCGGCACATCCGAGAGAGATCGAAGTTACGTTCGCGTTCTCGGTGACCATCTGGATCGGAATCGTGCTGCGGCCTCCACCGTTGTTGTCGTAGGTGTTGTTGTTCTCGCCACCGCTGTTGTTCGCTGCGATTCCACAACTAACCACATCGGTCGCGTTGGTGGTGATCGAGACGTTGGCGGTCACGATGTACTTGCCGGCCGGAACAGGGAGCGTGGTCACTCCAAGTTCGGTATTGGCCGGAATGTTGATGCTGCCAACCGACTCGCCGTATACCGGGGCCACGACACCGTTGACTCCGTTAATTCCGGGGGCACCCTGGTCGCCCTTCGGACCCTGAACACCCGTGTCACCCTTCTCGCCCTTCTGGCCCTTCAGGGCGGTGATCGTCTTCGGAGCGAGCTTGTTCTTCGTGATCGTCTTGTTCTTCAGTTGCTTGCCGTTGATCAGGCCCGAGGCTGCCGTGGCAGTTCCCCCGAGAGCAACAATCAACGCCAGGGAAGCAAGAATGGTGCCGAGTTGCGGTCGCTTCATTTTCTTCAGGTGTTTCACTGGTACTCCTCTTTGGTTTCTGGATTTTTCGATTGTTGGTCCGTCGTCAGTTCCATCAACACCGTGGAGAACTCTGTCCAGCCGCTGAACTGCAGCTTCTTCCCCTGCCGGTCGCTCATTTCTCCGCGGATCGACTCGCGCTGCGGGTCGATTTCACATTGAAGTTCGAGGTGGTGAACTCGGGACATGGGAGCATCGTGCCCGGCGCAGGACGGATTCTCATGGGGGTAGACCCCCCTGTATTTCTTTCTGGGGGATGGGGGTAGACGCCGGATCCAGGTTCCGCCGGGACCCTGAACCGGCAGATCCAGAGCTACAAAGCGGACGAAAGCTCGCGGCGAGAGCTGATTCCCAGCTTCGTGTAAACCCGGGTCAGATGGTTCTCGACCGTCTTGGGGGTGACGAAAAGCTCCTCGGCAATCTCCCTGTTGGTGCGGCCCTCGGCCGCATACCCGGCTACCCGACGTTCCGAAGCTGTTAGTTCATCGAAGGCGAGACGTTTCGGTGCGGCCCCCGCAACTTCAAGTTCAGTGGCAGCATTGGCGGCGGTATGCCGGGCTCCGGCTGCGGTTGCCAGCTCGAGCCCGGCCTCGAGCTCCTCCTTGCCGTCGATCTTGCGGCCCGCACGCAGCAGCGCGACGCCCAGCTCCGTTCTGGCCTTTGCCTCTTCGGTGGAAAGTGAGGATCCAGCCAGCGTCTCGACCGCCTCAGTCATCCGGTCTACCCTCTCCCCGACCGGCCCGGCCAGAGCGCTGGCCCGTCGGGCAATGCCGAGAGCGCCGGGCCGGCCCCACCACTCGGCCCATTCAAGATGGTCGGTCGCGAGATGATCTGCCTCTTCGCTGTATCCACTGCGGGCAATCGTGCGGGCGAGCAAAGCTCGCCAGGAAAGCGCCTTCATCGAGCGGCCCGCCCGATCGTCTTCTTCGAGCGGAGCCAAATCCACCCGGACCGCGGCCAGGTTGCCCTCCGCCTCGTGGAGGGTCGCCCGGCCCCAGGGCACCCAGCGCAAGACGGTCGGACCACCGGGGCCATGTTCAATGCCGCCATTCACGAGC
>JAGQUU010000040.1 GCA_020438345.1 Solirubrobacterales bacterium
AGGTCCATGCCCGGATTTCAAGCGAGAGTTCATCAGCATCTACCGCCGATGGACTCTCGCCTGATGCTGGCCTGAGGCCGGGGTCAGATCCCGGCGGCTTCCTTGAGCTGTTCGGCTCGGTCGGTGCGTTCCCAGGTGAAGTTCTCGTTAGAGCGGCCGAAGTGACCGTAGGCTGCGGTGTCCTTGTAAATGGGACGGTGCAGGTCGAGGTACTGGCGGAAGGCGCCGGGCCTGAGATCGAAGTTCCCGGCGACGAGCTCGGAGATCTCCCAGTCGCTCTTTTTGCCGGTACCGAAGGTCTGGGCCATGATCGAAACCGGACGCGCGACACCGATCGCGTACGCGACCTGGACTTCACAGCGATCGGCGAGACCGGATGCGACCACATTCTTGGCCGCATAGCGGGCTGCGTAGGCGGCCGAACGGTCAACCTTCGACGGATCCTTGCCGGAGAAGGCACCGCCACCGTGGCGGGCCGCGCCACCGTAGGTGTCGACGATGATCTTGCGGCCGGTCAGTCCGGCATCACCGACCGGACCACCGATCACAAAGATTCCGGTCGGATTGATCAGAAGTGACTCGTAGAGGGCATTCTCGTCGAGCAGATCCGCGTATTCCTCGGCCAGAACCGGCCGGATCACGTTTTCCCAGAGATCCGGACGGATTGTTTCTTCATTGTCGATATCCGGTGCGTGCTGGGTCGAAATCAGCACCTGTTCGACCGCGACCGGCCTGCCGTCCGCATACCGGATCGTGACCTGGGTCTTGCCGTCGGGGCGCAGGTAAGGAAGAGTTCCGTCCTTGCGGACCAGAGATAGCCTTTCCGAGAGCCGGTGAGCGATCTGGATCGGCATCGGCATCAGGGCTTCGGTTTCGTTGGTGGCGTAGCCGAACATCATGCCCTGGTCACCGGCCCCGTCGAGGTCGAACTGATCAGAGGAACCGCCTGTGCGGGTCTCTATGCCGGTGTCGACGCCCTGGGCGATGTCGGGGGACTGCTTGTCCATCGAAACAAGCACGGAGATGTTGTTTCCGTCGTAGCCGTACTCGCCCTTGTCGTAGCCAATTTCGCAGACTGTCTGGCGGACCAGGTCGGTGATGTCGATCTGGGCGGAAGTGGAGAGCTCGCCGGAAATGACCGCCATTCCCGTATTGACCAGCGTCTCACAGGCAACCCGCGAGTTTGGGTCCTGGCTGAGGCAGGCATCAAGCACAGAATCAGAAATCTGATCGGCGATCTTGTCGGGATGGCCTTCGGTGACGGACTCCGAGGTGAAAAGGTGTTCACCTTCGGCAAGCTTCAACTGGGTCATTCGGGAAGTTTCTCCTTGTGTGCTGCTGACGGACTGATCGTGAAATTAACTTGAATACTTGAAATCTGATCAGAAAGCCTAGTCATCCCGGCCCTTGCGCGGAATGTAGTCGATGACGAGGGGCACCCCGTCAAGACCCCACTGCTCTCTGAGCCGGTTCTCGAGGTGATACGCCCAGTCCCGGAAAATTAGCCGGCGATCGTTCACCTGAATCGCGAAACGGGGTGGTGAGACTTCGGTCTGGGCCCCGTACAGAAGCTTCAGCCGGCGACCGCGACGTGAAGGTGGCGGGGTGGTCGTGACGACCTCGGAAATGAAGCGGTTGAGCTGTGGGGTCGGGATCCTCTGGGCGGCCCGGTCAGCCAACGCGACCGCCCGGGAAATCAGTCCGGCGACGTTTCGACCAGAGAGGGCCGAGCAGGTCACAACTTCCGGTCGAAGCCGAAGCTTGCGTGCAACCCGGGCGCGGGTGTCGTCGATATCCGTCTCGGTGATGTCCCACTTGTTCATCACGATCATCGTGGCGCAGCCCGCTTTCATCGCCACTTCCCCGACCTTCAGGTCTTCGGAGCGAACGCCTTCATTCGCGTCACAGACGATGATCGCGACGTCTGCCCTTTCGATCGCCCGCTCTGAACGGAGCTGGGCGTAGTGGTCAACCGAGCCGGCCACCTTTGATTTGCGCCGTAGACCTGCGGTGTCAACCAGAATCACCTGGCGTCCGTCCACCTCGATCGGGGTATCGATCGCATCCCGGGTAGTTCCGGCAACTTCGGAAACGATAACCCGGTCATCGCCAAGGATGCGGTTGACAAGAGATGACTTGCCGACGTTTGGCCGGCCGATCAGAGCGATACGCACCGCATCTGAATCGTGGACCCGGGCAGGTTTGTCGCCAAGCTCCCCGGTGATCCGGTCAAGAAGATCGCCGGTACCGATTCCGTGAGTCGCTGAAACAGCGGTCGGGTCACCCAGCCCCAGCGCGTAGAACTCCGTCGCGGCAAACGCGTCGTCCGGACGATCGGATTTGTTTACGGCGACGATCACCGGGACCGGAGAGGAGCGAAGTTCCCGGGCTAGGTCGTCATCTCCGGTGCGAAGTCCGGCCTGCCCATTGACCACCAGCACGATCACATCTGCTTCAGCCATGCCGAGCCGCGCCTGCCGCTGGATATCAGCCGCCATTTCGGTTTCGTCGTCGAGGTCGATCCCGCCAGTGTCAAGCAGGTCGAATTCACGGCCGTTCCATTCACAACGCACCCGCTTGCGGTCCCGGGTCACCCCGGCTTCCGAATGGACCACAGCCTCGCGGCCACCAGCCAGCCGGTTGACCAGGGTGGATTTGCCGACGTTCGGAAACCCGACGATCGCAACGGTCGGCACCGCCGAGGACGTTGCCGCCGACCCGTTCGAAGCTTCCATCAGGCCAGGCCCCGCTCCCGTGCCAGGCCGGCGATTCTGGAAACCACCTCTTCGGCGGTCAACCCGGTGCTGTCGATCGTTACCGCATCCCCGGCCGCGTAAAGGGCACCGTGCTCACGTTCGGAATCGCGGCGGTCACGCTCGTCCTGTGCGCTCTTCACCGCCGCTACATCCGCCCCGGTTTCCGCCGCGCGGCGTTCGGCCCGCGCCTCCGGCGAGGCGGTCAGAAAGATCTTCAAGGGTGAGTCGGGAGCGACCACGGTGCCGATGTCACGGCCCTCGGTCACGTAAGGACCGGTGGCGATCAGACGCTGCTGCTCGGCGACCATCGCTGCCCGGACTCCAGGATGAACCGAAACGAGTGAAGCCGCTTCGGTGACCTCGGGCGTGCGGATCTCCCCGGTTACCGGCACTCCATCGATCAGCACTTCGCCATCTTCGAAGCCGATCTCGATCGACTCCGCAGTTGAAGTCGCTTCTCCTGATGAGGTCGGGTCCGCACCCCAGTCAAGGCATGTGAACGCAACGCAGCGATACATCGCCCCGGAGTCAAGGTAGGTGAAACCGAGCTCGCGGGCCAGTCCGCGGGCAACCGTGGATTTGCCGGCCCCGGCCGGTCCGTCAATCGCGATCACCATGTCATTGCGCCAATCACAGGACCTCAATCCTACGGTTCCGGCGCCGGACCGGGAACCTCGCAGCAAGCAGAGGAAAGCCCGGCCCGAATACGATCAGGCGATGCGCGTCCAGACCCCCGGCCGGGGACCACTTTTCCCTGATGACGGTCCGCTCGGCCCACGCATAAAGCGCCGAACGGTCGGGATGGCCGCAGAGATCTTTGGCTTCCTGCTTCTGACCGTCCTCTCCCCGCTCCTGATGCTGATTGCTTTGCTGGTCGATTCGGTTCTCTGGGTCCGGAATCGCAGGCCGTTCGTCACGATCCGCATGATCCCGGCAATCTGGTGGTTTCTATTCGGAGAGATGAAGGCCTACCTCAAGCTGGTCTTCATCTACGCGTTCACAGGCGGCCCCTGGGGCAGGGGGTCAATCCGCCGGCGGAGGTGGATCTACGCGCTTCGGATCGCCTGGGCCCGCAACCACCTGATCGCGATCCGGATTCTCTTCGGGCTCAAATTCGAGCTGGAAAACCTGCAGGTGACCACCCCCGGCGCCTACATTCTCATGCCGCGCCATGTCAGCATCCTCGACAACCTGATCGGCGATGTCTTCATCGGGCATCCACAGGGAATCGGGGTCCGCTACGTGATCAAGGAGGAGATCCGAGCCTTGACGCCGATCGACATCGGTGGTCGCTGGATTCCCACCGTCTTCGTCAAGCGTGGATCGCTCGACCCGGATACCGAAATTGCCGCCGTTCGTGCCCTCACTCACGACATGAGCCCCGGCGAGATCATGGCGATCTACCCGGAGGGGACTCGACCCACCCCGGCCAAGATCGCCCGGGCCCAGGAGGTAATCGCCGAGCGGCAACCCGGGATCTGGCCGATGGCGGCCCGGCTCAACCACCTGCTGCCGCCCCGGCTCGGTGGCCCGCTGGCGATTCTTGACGAGGCTGCCGCAGGAACCGACATTGTCTTCTGCGGTCACGTCGGCTTCGAGGGACTCCGCACCGTCAAGGATGTGTGGGCCGGGGTCCTGGTCGGCCGGGAGATAAAGATCCGCTTCTGGAGGTATGACGGCACCACGATTCCGGAGGGTGACGATCTTCGAACCGAGTGGCTTTACGAGAAGTGGCAGATGATCGATGACTGGGTCGGCGAGGAGCTCGCCGCGAGGGGCGAATCAGACTGAACCGGGACGACCAGTCGTTTCAGATCCTGCTGAAAAGCCGGATAGCTGACCGCGGCGGCGTCCATGTTCTCAACGGTCACCCCCTGCTCACTGGCGATTCCGGCGATTGCGCCGAGCATCGCGATCCGGTGATCACCGTGGGAATCGACATCGCCGCCCCTGATTCCGCCCGAACCGATGATTCGCATTCCGTCTTCAAGGGCTTCGATCTCGGCCCCGAACCCGGAGAGTGCGTCGACCACGACGGCGATCCGGTCTGATTCCTTGGCTTTCAGTTCCTCGGCATCGGCTATCACCGTCTCGCCGGAGGCGAAACATGCGGCCAGCGCGAGCAAGGGCAGTTCATCGATCGCCAGCGGTATCTCGGCACCGTCCACCCTGGTCCCGGTGAGCGGTGAGGGGCGGACCGTAATCCGGGCGATCGGCTCGCCCTCGGCCCCGGTCTGCGGCTCAACCTCGATGTCCGCACCCATGCGTCTCAGGATGTCAATAATTCCGGTCCTGGTCGGGTTGACACCGCAGCGGTCAATGACGACCTCGGAGCCTTTGACAATCGAACCGGCAACCAGGAAGAAAGCGGCCGAGGAGATATCGGATGGAACCTCGACCTCGTCCAGGCTCAGAGTGGGCCCGGGGTTCAGAGTCACCCGTCCCGGTTCGCGGACGATGTCGGCGCCGGCAGCGGCGAGCATCACCTCGGTGTGGTCGCGTGTAGCCACAGGTTCGATCACCGTGGTCGGGCCGTTGGCGCCCAGTCCGGCAAGCAGGATGCAGGACTTGACCTGGGCCGAGGCGACCGGCAGCTCGTAGGCGATTCCTTCCAGGCTGGTTCCATCGATTCGGATCGGTGGAAAGCGACCATCGGTCACCTCGATTTGCGCGCCCATCTCGGCAAGCGGCCGGGCGATCCGGTCCACCGGACGTTGCCGGATCGAGGCATCACCGTCCATCCGCCAGAGCCCGCCCTCGACTCCGGCCAGCCAGCCGGGAAGCAGCCGCATCAAGGTGCCGGCATTGCCGACATCAATCCGGTCGAAACTGCGTGGCCCGGTCGGACCCACCCCTTCGATAACGAACTCGTCGGGCATGCCGTTGAGCGGCTCCGGATTGACCATCGCTCCAAGCCTGGCCACGGCGGCGAGCGTGGATCGCGTGTCATCCGAGTCAAGGAAGTTGGTGACCCTTGTGGGTCCATCCGCCATCGCACCGATGATCGCCGCCCGATGAGATATCGACTTGTCGGCCGGTGGGGTCAGGCTGCCGCGTAGCGGCCCCGAAGGTCGGAACGTTGCCCTTTCACCACCGTCGAGCCCGACTTCATGCCCACTCATCGGGCACTCTCGGTCTGGGTGACGGAATGACCGAGACCGGCGATGCAGGCTTCAGCCTTGTCGGCCTCATCCTGGCCGGCTACCCAGAGCGAGATCGCACCGCTGCTCATGTCGGGAGCGGGGTCGAGTGACATGTCGCTGATGTTGACTCCGGCACGCCCCAGGGCGAGTGCGAGCTCGGCCAGCACACCAGGCTGATTCGGCACCAGCACGCGCAATTCGTGGGTGGCACCGGCCTCGGACTCGGTCGCGGACAACGCCGCGCGATCCTCGCCCACTTTCGACTGCCAGGCGGCGATGCGGCCGGGATCTGCTGAACCGATGATTTCCCGGGCCTGCCGAAGACCCCTGATCGATTCGTCGATGGCGCCGGTCACGGCTTCATGGTTGGTGGCGAAGATCTCACCCCAAATCGCCGGGTTCGACCCGGCGACACGGGTGCCGTCCCGCAGGCTCGGAGCGAGGGCACCGAGGCGCTCGGTGCCCGGTCTCCCCTGCAGAGCGAGCTGGTTGGCAAAGACATGGGGCAGGTGACTGACCACCGCCATTGCCTGGTCATGCTCCCGCGCTTCAATCGCCACTGGCTTCGCGCCGAGACCCGTGACCAGCTTCTGCAGACGGTCGAGCAGCACCCCTTCCGAACCCGAGGTCGGGGTCAGGTACCAGCGGGCCCCTTCGTACAGGTCTTCGCGAGCGTTCAGCACTCCCGCCGTTTCTGCTCCGGCCAGCGGATGACCGCCAATGAAGCGAGGGTCGGACCCCAGCGCCTCGACCAGCTCCTGCTTGGTCGAGCCGACATCGGTGATCACACATCCGGCTGGAGCCGCCTCGAGCGCCTTGCGGCCCATCTCGATCAGGTGACCGACTGACGCGCAGCAGACCACCACGTCAGCTTCCGAGCAGGCCGAATCAATCGAATCGGCCATCCGGTCGACCGCGCCGACCTTCAGGCAGTCATCGACCCGGTCCGGGTTCCGGACCCAGCCGGTGACCTCGGCCAGACCCCGATGCCGGGCTGCGAGGCCGATCGACCCTCCGATCAGCCCGACTCCGAGGACGGCCAGCTTCATTTCGAACCCTTCAGCCCCGTGAAATGGTCTTGCCGACCACGCCGGTAATCGTCTCCAGCTTCAAGGCCAGATCCTGGAACTCGGAGGTCGGAATCTGCTGGGCGGCGTCGCATATCGCCTTCTCGGGTTCGTTGTGAACCTCGATGATGATTCCGTCGGCTCCCGCAGCGGCAGCGGCCAGTGACATTGATTCAACCCAGTCGCGACGGCCCGGAGCATGACTCGGATCGATGATCACCGGCAGATGGGTCTGTTCCTTGAGGGCGGGCACCGCCAGCAGGTCGAGGGTGAACCGGTAGGCGGTTTCGTAAGTCCGGATGCCGCGTTCACAGAGCATCACGTTCTCGTTGCCTTCCTTGAGGATGTATTCGGAAGCCATCAGCAACTCCTCGATCGTCGCGGAGAGTCCTCGCTTGAGCAGAACCGCCTTGCCGGATTTGCCGGCTTCGGAAAGCAGGGCGTAGTTCTGCATGTTGCGAGCCCCGATCTGGATCACGTCTGCAACCTCGACGACATCGTCGATGTCACGCAAATCCAGCAGCTCGGTGACGATCGGCAGACCGGTGCGCTCGCGGGCCTCGGCCAACAGGCGCAAACCTTCCCGGCCCAGTCCCTGGAAGCTGTAGGGAGACGTACGGGGTTTGTATGCACCGCCCCGCAGCATGGTCGCCCCGCCGGCGGCCACGGCGTCGGCGGAATCCAGCATCTGATCGCGGTTCTCGACCGTGCACGGGCCGGCCATCAGGGCGAAGTTCGTCCCGCCGACCTTGCGTCCGCCGATCTCGAGGATCGAGTCGGCACCTTTCTTCAGTTCGCGCGAAGCAAGTTTGTACGGCTTCGAAATCGGAGCGAGATGATCCACTCCGGGCGCGCCTTCGAGACCGAGGTCCGCAACCTTGCCACGGTCACCGATCGCGCCGATTACCGTCAGCAGCTCTCCCTTGGAAATATGCGCCGAACAGCCAACGCTTTCAACTCGTTCCACGACCTGGGCGATTTCGTCCTCGGTCGCCGCTTCTTTCATCACAATCATCATTTTCGCTTCAAACCTTTCCTCTACTGCCTGAGACTCTACTTTCGCCCGGCCTCACGGCAGCGGACGACCTTGACTTGCTCGGCGCCCGGCGGCTTTTCGATTCAAAGGCGGGGAAACCCCCGCATCACCGGACGGACGCCTAGATAAATCGCCAATAGGAATAGAAGGCAGCACCGGAGGCTCCGCTCTGGCGGAGTGCCGTGCCCGAGCGGGCTACGCGGCTGTCGGTCAGTTGCTGCATCAGGGAGGTTGTATCAGGAAGCCGGCGATGGCGCTAGCCGTGAACCTTCATTGCATCGCCAAGCGCAGCGACAAAACGATCGTTCTCTTCCGCGGTGCCGTAGGAGACCCTTAGCCATCCGGGGCCTCCAAGCAACCGGCCCTGCCGTACCACTATCCCGGCCTGGTTCAAGGTCGCCACGACCTCGTCCTCGATCTCTTCACCGTTCTCGCCCAGTGAAATCCAGGAAAAATTCGCCTGGCTGTCGGTTGTGGCCAGTCCGAGATCAGCCACCGCGTTCTCGACCCTGATCCGCTCTGCGATCTGGGTCTCGATCTGGCGGTCGATCAGATCGCCATGTTCAAGTGCTTCAACAGCTGCCGCCTGGGCAAGTGCGTTCACCCCGAACGGCTGGCGCACCGCGTCCACAGCTGCCTTGAAAGCCGGGGATCCCATCGCGTAGCCAACCCTGAGACCGGCCAGGGAATGGGTCTTGCTGAAGGTCCGCAGCAGAACCAGATTGGGGAACTCCCTGAGCAGGTCCACTGATTCTCCGGGGTCGTCGTAGATCTGGAATTCGATGTAAGCCTCGTCGAGGATCACCTGGACGTGGTCAGGCACCCTGGAAACGAACTCGGAGATTTCCCTGAAGGGAATGTACGTGCCGGTTGGATTGTTCGGATTGCAGACGATCACGATCTGGGTCGCCGCGGTGATCTCTTCGAGCATTGCTTCCAGGTCATGGCTCTGGTCCTGCTTCAGCGGCACCCTGATCTCGCGGGCACCGGTCATCGCCGCCATGTTCGGGTACATCGAAAAAGATGGCCAGGCGTAAACGATCTCTGCCCCGGGCTCCAGCAGAGCTTCCGCTGCTGCGAGCAGAAAGTCGCAGGATCCGTTCGCTACCGAAATCTGACCGGGTTCGATCTCGTGCCGGTCAGCCAGGCTTTGCCTCAGGCGGGTCGCAGCGGGGTCCGGATAGCGGTTCATCGCTGTGGCCGCATGGCTGATCGCCTCGACTACTTCCGGCAGCGGTGGGAACGGAGACTCGTTCGAGGCGAGCTGGGCGAGGTCGGACCGGGCCACATCCTCGGCACTGTGCCCCTTTGGAACCCCGGGGGTATAGCCGGGAATGGAAGAAAGGTGATTGTTGAAGCGAACGGTCATTCGGCTCGGCAGGTCGTCGGTTGGCCGCGCCTACTGGGCGGCATCGAGGTCGGAACGCAGGTTGCGGGTCTCGCCAAGGTACACATGCTTCGCATTTGATCCGGCCGCCAGGTAGGTGTGGAGCATCACCCTGATCACACCGGCCATCGCGCCGGGCACGGGAATCTCGCGGGCGCACATCAAGGGCACGTCATTCAGGCCCATTCGCCGGGCAGCAACCGCGGGGAATTCGGCGTCGAGATCATCGGTGGTGGTGAAGATCGCGCTGATCATCTGCCCCGGTTCGAGCTGATTGGCGCCGATGATCTCCTTCATCAGCTTTTCGGTCGCGTCAAGTACCGAGCATGCATTGTTCTCTGCCTGAACGGCACCCCGGATCGCGACTACGCGCATTTCTGCCCCTGGATCAGTCATTGCCTGCATCTTTCCAGAGCCGCTCCACTTCGCGTTCATCGAGCAAACGGGATTTGCCGATCCCGAGCCGGCCCAGTTTCAGTGACCCCAGTGATATTCGCTGCAGGCCAACCACCTCGTTTCCGACTGCCTCGGCCATCCTTCGGACCTGGCGGTTGCGCCCTTCATGGATGGTCACGTCAATTGCCCGGTCCCCGATCTTTCTCACGGTTGCGGGAGCCGTAAGGCCATCCTCGAGCCGGACGCCCTTGCCGAGCTGCTCCATCGCTTCTGCGGTGACCGGGTTCTTCAGTTTCACGCGATAGGTCTTTTCAACCTCGTAGCGGGGGTGGGTTAACCGGTTGGCGAGCTCGCCGTCGTTACTCAGCAGGATCAGGCCGGTCGAATCGCCGTCAAGCCGGCCGACCGGATATAGGCGGGCCGAGCTGTTGACCAAATCAACTACCGCCACCCGCTTGCCCGGCTCATCAGCGGTTGAGATCACATCCAGCGGCTTGTTGAGCATCCAGACCTCCCGGCCCTCTGGTTCAACCGCGTGTCCGTCAACCCGGACCTCATCCCCGGTCCCGACCCCGAAGGCCGGATCTCTGACCAACTTGCCATCAACCCGCACCCGCCCGGCAACGATGATTTCCTCGGACTTGCGTCGTGAAGCGATCCCGGCATGCGCCAGGTACTTGGCGAGCCTCATATCTGGCCGGGACGGGTAGCGAATCTCATGCCGGAGAATCTACGGCAGTGTCCGGCCCCGGCGAAATGTCCCTTGTGTCCAGGGCTAGGGCTTCGGGACTGGCCAGTACCCCGAGAAGCGGTAATGGCTGCCGGTACCGGGGTTGTGGATCGTGGTCAGCACCCAGTCGTTCTCGCTGCCTTCGAGCAGATAGAAGCCAAAAGCGGCATTCAGGCCGAGCTGGACCGGTTCCGCGTCCGAGTCACGCACATCCCTGACGAAAGTCTTGTTGTATTCCCCATCGGAGAATGTGTCGAATTCCCCTTCGTCTTTCAGCCAGAAGCCGCTCGAACCGTCGGGGAGTGTTTCGTTGAAGGCTGCACCGTCGTTGTCCCGGATTGCCGCCACAGTCGCGTCAATCGCTTCCTGGGAGTCATTGTCTTCCGGTGCGGGCCGCAGACCGCCACTGTCGTGGATTGCATCGGAGCTGTACCGCAGCTCCTGGTCCTGGTCAAGGACGAAAGCAGTCACGAAATGCGTGCCGTTGCCACTGACCAGCTCGGCGACCGCGACCGGGCCGTAACTTTCGGTTCGGGCAATGGTCGAGCCCTTGAGGCTCTCGGCCACAGCTTCGCATTCGTCTGGCCCCAATTGGCCGGCGTCACTGTGCCGCATGCGGTTGATCGCCTTGCAATTTCCCGTCTTCGCAGCGGCGAGGTAGCCCTCGACAGAATTTTCGATTCCGTTGACCGGCTCGGACAAGTCCAGATCATCCGGTGGTGCGGTGCCTGAATCGCTCAGTTTGATTTCAACGAACTGGCCACAGACTTCGGTTCCGATCTTCTTCGCAGCTTCGTCACGTTCGTTGACAGCGTCACCCTGCTCGGCAAACGCCTTGTTGACCGCTTCTGTGTTGTCCGCCGCAGCGGCTTCGGCGATCGCCTTGTCACTGGCGATGACTTTTTCCGAGGCGGTCAGATAGGGCTCGATTTCAGCCTTGGCCTCTTCGTTCAGATTGAGGTCATTGAAACCGTCGACGATGCTCTGGCGAACTTCGGCTGTTCCTTCGAATTCCAGGGCCAGCTGCGGATTGGTCAGTCCGCGGACGCCCATCGCGTCAAAATCTGCCTGCGCATCCGAACAGACAGTGTCCATCGCGGCGGCAAGACCCTCCGGGGTCACGTCGGCGTCATCGCCCGAAATACCGCAGGCAGCGATGACAAACCCGGACAGGAGCATTGTCAGCAATGCGAATGACTTCTTCAAGATTCCCCCTTCTTGA
>JAGQUU010000003.1 GCA_020438345.1 Solirubrobacterales bacterium
GAGAACCCAACTGCCCAGGTTCCGTTTTCCTCTCGTCGTCGCTGGGGTGCCCTGGAGATCGGTGCTGACAGGTTCGCACTGGGCGCCCCTGAAGCGCTGCTTGCCGACGGCCGCGACCCGGCCCTTCAGTCGAGCGCCACCGAACAGGCCTCGGAAGGTCGCCGGGTGCTGGCGATCGCCGCTCTCCCCGGGCCGCTCCCGGACGCCGAGTCCGGGGACCTGGCGCTGCCGGAGGATCTGAAACCCCTCGGCCTGGTCGTGCTGGCCGAGAGCCTCAGGCCCAACGCCGGTGACACGGTCGATTTCTTCCATCGTGAGGAGGTCGCCCTGAAAGTCCTTTCAGGTGACGCACCGGCTACGGTCGGCGCGATTGCCCGTGACACCGGCATCAGTCGGAACGTGACCGGTCCGGCCCTGAACGGCGAGGATCTTCCGGAGTCGGATGAGGCCCTGCTGGAAGCGATCCGCAACTCCCCGGCGATCGGCCGTATCTCACCGGAAGGCAAGGAACGGGTGGTCCGCGTGCTGTCCGAAGCCGGCGAGTACGTCGGCATGATCGGTGACGGTGTAAACGATGTGCCCGCCCTGAAGAAGTCGCGGCTGGCGATCGCGCAGGGCAACGGCACCCAGATGGCCCGTTCAGTTGCCGACCTGGTCCTGGTTGACGGCAGCTTCGGCGAGGTGCCGGGCATGGTTCACGAGGGCCGCCAGATCCTCCGCAATATCCAGCGGGTCTCGCGCCTTTTCATCTCGAAGGCGATCTTTACCGCCTTCCTGCTGGCCACGGTCGCAATCCCGACCGGCATCTTTCCGCTCTTGCCCCGCCAGTTCACCCTGACTTCCTCGCTCACGATCGGCATTCCGGCCTTCTTCCTCGCTCTGGCTCCCAGCACCGGCCCCTGGCGGCCGGAGGGTTATCTGAAAGCGATCGCCCGGTTCTCGATTCCGGTTGGTCTCGCGACCGGTGCCGGCATCCTGCTTTCCTGGGTGATCGGCCGCCACCTGCTGGATGTGCCGTTGGTCGATTCCCGCACCATCACCTGCGCAACGGTGGTCACCGCCGGCCTTGCGATCGTGATGGTCCTTGAGGACGAGCCGGGCAAGCGCCGCCTGCTGGTCGCCGGACTCTGCGGTCTGATGGCTTTGGGGTTCGTTCTGTCGATCCTGATTGCACCGATCCGCGAGTTTTTCGCGCTCGAAACGTTCAGCACCGACATGCTCCTCGCCTGGGCCGCAGGCTCCGCCCTCGGCCTGACCCTGATGGCAATTGCCCTCAGGTTCATCGGCCGCGGCCACCAGCGCGGCGCGCGCTGAGCTTCAGTCGTTCAGGTCGAGTCCCTCGCGGATCATTTCGCCGAGGTCACCGACCTCACCGAGGTGAGAAATCTTGTCCGGGTTGGCCACCGAGTAGAGGGCGATAACCCGGCCGTCCTTCATGTCGAGGGCGATCGCGTTGATGACCCGGCCGTGGCGGTCCCGCAGCACGGCGCCGGGCTGCCCGTTGACACCAACCCTTTCGAACTGGCCGTTCGCGCTTGCCCCGATGATGCCCCATTTGGATATGGCGCCGGCAACTACCTTCGCCCCGGTGATCGGCCTCGACAAGGCCGGAACCTTGCCGCCACCGTCACCGTGCAGTTCGACGTCGCTGGCCAGCATAGATTCGAGCTGCTCGACATCACCTTCGAAAACCGCGGCGAAGAACCTGTCAGCCAGCTCGTCATGCTGCTCAACCGATGGCTCGAATCTCGGCCGTCTGGCTTCGACCGCCTTGCGGGCCCGGGTGGCAAGCTGCCGGGTGGCCGGTTCTGATTTGCCGACCACCTCGGCCACTTCACCGTAGGAATAGCCGAACACGTCGTGGAGCAGGAAGGCGGCCCGCTGTTCCGGGCTGAGGCTTTCGAGCAGCACCATCATCGCCACCGAAAGCGAGTCCGCAAGCTCGGTCTGCGCCTCCGGCCCGGGCTCCCCGGCGGATCCGGCGACCGGACCGGCGCCGGCGAGTGCGGCCCCGGTTCCGGCGACCGGGTCGATCACCGGTTCCGGCAGCCATTCGCCGTGATATTGCTCGCGGCGGGCCCGGGCGGAGCGCAGTTCGTCGATTGCCAGCCGGGTGACCACGGTCGAGAGATAGGCCCGCCGGGACCGGATCGACTCACCATCCTCTTCGGCCTGATGCAGCCGGAGCAGCCCTTCCTGGACAACATCTTCGGCATCGGCCACGCTGCCGAGCATCCGGTAGGCGACCGCGAAGGCGTAGCCGCGCAGGGCATCGAGCGAGTCGTCCCGACCGGTCATCGTTCAGGCCCCTGCTGCAGCCTGTTGTCCGCTCGGGCTCCCGGCTTTTGCCCTGGCTTCGGCGACTTCGCTGGCCAGTGCCTCCCAGAGAGCCGGGTGGCGGGGCTGCCAACCGAGTTCACGTTTCGCTTTTTCGTTGGAGGAGCCACGCAGTTCGGTCATCATCATCACGCCCATCTCACCGGCGAAGATCCGGCCCAGCCATTTCGGGAAGTGCCGCGGAGGTTTCGCTCCGATCGCCTCGGCGACCTTGGGCAGCCACTCTTTCACCGGGGCCGGGTTGTCGTCAACGATGTTGTAAATCCCCGGGTCACCCTGTTCGACCGCGATCGCTGTCGCCTCGGCTGCGTCTTCGACGTTTACGAATGACCAGACGGCGCCGCCGCTGCCGACCACCGGGAACTTGCGTTCGCGGATCGCGGCGATCTGTTCGGCGTCGGGGTTCACATCGATCGAAGTTCCCGGGCCGTAGAAGCCGCCGTAGCGAAGCACCACGCCTTCGATTCCTTCAGCCCCGGTGACCGCTCGCTCGAGGTAGAGGACAGCTTCACTGGTTTGCCGCATCGCCGCCAGCGGATGCGAGTCGACCGGATCGTTTTCGGTCTTGATCAGTGAGCCGGACCGTTCGTAGACCAGCGGCGCGAAACTCTGAGCGACGAACCGCCGTACCCCGGCTGCCTTCGCGGCGGAGAGCAGGTGATCGGTCCCTCGGGTCCTGAGCTGGTTGGTCAGCACGAAGCCCTGGTCAATTTTTCTGAAGTCGGTGTCCGGGCCGATCGCCGTCATTTCGTGAACGATCACCTCGGGCCGGGTCGTGGCGACCGCCTGCGCGACCGCTTCGGGGTCGAGCGCGTCGGCAACCATCGCTTTCGCACCTAATGATTCGATCTGCTCCCGCTTCGATTCACTGCGGGTCAGTCCGGTCACTTCGTGGCCCCGTTCGACCAGCCCGACCACCAGGGGCCGGCCGATCGCTCCGGTAGCGCCTGCCACCAATATTTTCATGTCAATTCCTTCCGTCAGACCACCCGGATAGGGCAGTATTCATTCACTACCCGGAAGACGAAATAGCACTCAGGTCTGTGACAGATCACTCCGAAAGGGTCGGCGTCGACCACTTCAGACCGGGATACCGGGCGAACCCCTGGTCCCAGGTGACCCACTCGGATCCGGATTCGATCGCCAGCGCCGCCAGCCAGGCATCTGACACTGCGTTGCCCGCGGGGCCAGTAGCAGCCGCCAGTTCCAGGAACAGATCCCACTGACGCTCTGCGGGCTTGACCCGCACACAATTCGAAGCGGACGAAAGAGCTTCGGTGAACTCGACCGCGGCTTCAACTGGGTCGGGGTTCTGAAACCCTCCCGGATGTGTCACCACCCGGATGAACCCCTCCAGAACACGGTCGGCAATGCCGAATGCCGCTGGCCCGCTGACCTGCTTCTCAAGCCACTTCCGGCTCACTTCGTGGGCGGGTGAGTCCTTGCGAAATGCGTGGACCAGAACGTTAACGTCCGGGACTACCATCGAACTCGTCCAGTGCGTCAGCAAGTGCCGAGTTGTCGGAGAAGATGTCGGGGTCAAGCCAGGGAGGGAGCCCTCCGGTCTGGTGGGAGACCGGGAGCTCTATCCGTTCCTTTTGCGGCTGCGCTTTCGATCTGGCGATCCGTTCACGAAGTGAATCCTCGATCAGCGCGGTGAAGGTCGTCCCTTCGTCAATGGCCAGAGCCTTGGCCTCCCGCATCAGTTGCTCATCGAGTCGCACGGTGGTCCTCATGACCCTGATTCTGGCGCTGTGACATAAATATGTAAGGACTCGGTCGAGTGTGCCCATGCACAGCTAAGCCGCCGGGAAGGGCTTCTCTCCCCCGCTCAGTCCCACACATCCGGTCGGCGACCGCTTCGGACCGCTCCTTCCATCAGGGCGGAGAACTCACCGGCGGTGTGTTCGCCGACGAAGCGGAGCGGCCCGACCGGTTCACACAGGGCGGCACTTTGATCGGGCGCCGGGGAAACCGAATAGGCGCCCCGCACCAGCGGGTCGTCATCCCAGGTTGAAAGCACCGTGTTCTCCAGGTCGAGCGCGAGCTCGGGCCGGACCTGCTCCAGCGATTCGAGCCAGCGCGCCGGACCGTCCTCGACTTCGAGACGCTCCAGGGCCGGGGCCGAACCGGCGAAGCAGCTGAGTACCGGCAGGACTTCGCCTCCGGCCCCGGTCTGGGTCCAGCACCACCAGCGTTCCGGCACGTTCATCACCGCCCCGACCGGTGCCGGTTCGAGCAGGGGAACAAAGAGTTTGGCCGCATGGCCGTATCGGACCAGCCTGTTTGCCGTCGCTTTTTCTTCCGGTAGTCCCGGAGCGAAGCTGATCTCGCCGAGCACACTGGCTGGCACCGCCAATACGCAGCGTTCCCCTTCGAAGATCGCCCCGGACTCACAGCAGACCGCCATTCCGGTTTCGGACCAGTTGATGAACTCGACTCGTTCGCCGAGTCGCACCGCCTCCCCCAGCCGTCCGGCCAGGGCCAGGGCGAGCGCCTGGTTGCCGCCGGCCAGTCCGGGTGAGGTTTCGTCGCTGATTGCCGCGAGGCCGGCCATCTCCAGGGCGGGCACCTGTTCGGCCACCTCGGCCGAGGAGATCTCGCAGCGGGCGAGGATCGCTTCCTTCGCGCCTTCGGCGATGTCCAGGGTTCCGAGCAGCAGGGCCGCTGGCGGCTGGTCCGTTTCCGGCCGGCCTTCAATTTCGGCCAATGCCTCACGCAGCCGCGCTGCGGCCGCCGCCAGGGTCGCTTCGTCAACCCCGATGCCGCCGCGTGGTTCCCGCCTGCCGTAGCGCACACCCTTGTCAACGGCCCCGACCCCGAACTCGGCGGCCAGAGCGACCATCTCGGTGTTTCCGGGCAGGATGAACTCGGCCCCCATCTCGATCGGCGCCCCGTTGGCAAGCGACTTGGTCCAGGTTCGCCCGCCAACCCGGTCCCGCGCTTCCAGCACGACCACGTTCCAGCCCCGGCGTTCCAGTTCAAAAGCCGCGGTCAACCCGGCCAGCCCGGCCCCGACCACCACCACACTTCGGCCGGGACCCCTCTGATCTGGTGCTTCCATGGGGTCACCCTACTCGTGAGTCTCCCACCGGATCGATGATCAGCCGGAGCAGGACGGCTTGCTTGTGTGTCTCGTAAGCAAAGGATATGGTGTTACCATTTCCTTATCAGGAAGCGAGGCAAAGGATGAGTAAGCTCAGTAACGATCCAAATCAACTTGGACCCGTCTCGTACGAGCAGCATTCGTGGGATGCCAGGAGCGTCTATGCGAGTCGGCGGGCCGTCCGGAAGCACCTCGGACCATACGAGGCTGCGATAGCACCCGAGATTGCCACGCTGGATCCGGTGTCCATTCTCGATTCCGCGTCTCTGACCAATGGCGATGAAGCTACCCAGTACCTGACCCGGTTCGACGAATACATGGCGACCAAGTGGGGGGACGGCTCAGGCGAGATCGCCCCCATGGACTCGGTGCTTCTTCGAACCGAAAGCGCTTCCTCTTCCCAGATTGAGAACCTGACCGTTGGTGCCAGGCAGCTCGCGCTGGCGGAACTCGGGGAGCGAGCCTCACCGAACGCGAGGCTGGTGTCGTCCAATGTCCACGCGATGAAGACTGCCCTCGATCTTTCCGGGAAGGTATCCACGGCCGGCATTCTCGAGATGCACCGTGAGCTGCTCAAGGGTGATGATCCCGGCGCGGGTCAGATTCGCACCCAGCAGGTCTGGATCGGCGGATCCCACGTCGGCCCCCACCTCGCCGACTTTGTGCCGCCGCACCACACCCGTGTCCCTGCGGCGCTGGACGACCTGATCGCTTTCAGCAACCGGCTGGACATTCCGCCTTTGGCCCAGGTCGCGATCGCCCATGCGCAGTTCGAGACGATTCACCCGTTCACAGATGGCAATGGTCGAACCGGACGGGCCCTGGTCCAGGCCATGCTGAGGGGATCGGGACTGACGACCCGGGTCACGGTCCCTGTATCGGCAGGACTGCTCGTCGACACCAACCGTTACTTCGCGGCGCTCACCTCTTACCGCGAGGGCGACGCACAGCCGATATTCGACGAGTTCAGCCGGGCGGCACGATTCGCGGCGGTCGAAGGCAAGCAACTGGTCGATGATCTCGACGCAATCAGGATCGGCTCCGCTTCACGCATCAAGGCCCGCACTGACTCTGCCGTGTGGCGAGTCAATGACCTGCTGATCGGACAACCAATGGTCAATACGGCCTACGTCGCCTCCCGCCTGGGTATTTCCACGGTGGCCGCGCAGACATCCATAGACAGGCTGGTCGAATCCGGAACCCTCACCGAGAGCACGAACAAGGTCCGACGCCGCGTGTGGCAGGCCACCGAAATACTCGCTCGCCTGGACGAATTCGCCGCACAGATCAAACGTGCGGGGAGCGCCAGCTGAGACCGCCGTCAGAAGTAGCAGAAGAAGAAAGCCGACGAAGCCGAAGCCGCGCTGGAAACCTGAGTCGCGGCTGATCCCGCGTCAAGCTAGACGTGGCCCTCACATCCGACGGTAGATGTGGGCGCGGTGGGCGACCCGCAAAATAGTGACGGTTGATCGTTCGTCATCGATTTCGTAGATGACCCGGTAGGGACCACGCCTCGCGACCCACTCATCTCTGAGTTCGTTGCGTAGCTGCTTCCCGACCCGGTGAGGATTCTCGGCCAATGCCCCAAAGAGGTGAACTACCGCGTGAGCGTATTTTTCGGGCAGGGATTCGAGACCCCGAAGAGCCGGCCCGGAGACGCTGAGGTTCCAGGCTGGCAAGTCAGTCCTTGAAGTTGAGTCTCTTCTTGACTTCCTCGAAGGTGTAGACGTCCCCCGCATCTACAGCTTCCTTCGCTTCCCGAATTTCAGCCATCAGTTTCGGATCGGACATGATGGCCAGGGTTTCTTCGAGACTCTCGAGGTCGTCCGGATGGATGATCACCGCCGCCGACTTGCCGTTCCGGGTGATCGTCACTCGCTCCTGGGATGCCTCGACCCGATCCACGATCTCCGACAGATGTGCCTTCACATAGGAAAGCGACTGATCTTCGCTCATGACCAGAATTCTAGTCATGGGCTGGTTTCGTTTCAAGCCGAGGGCGGGCGAACATACCCCTCTAAGGGAGCAGGAGCGAAAGTTCGCCCCACCTGCGATGGGCTGGCAGGTACCGGTTCCGGCTACTTGGAAAGCAGCTCGACCACGACATCGGCGGCGAAGGCCGGCCCTCCGGTCGCCGCGTATGCCTGGGCGATCTTTTCGGCACCGGCGCGACAGCCCGTCGCCTCCCTGACCTTCTCACGCAGGCTCGAAGGGGAAAGCTTCTTCGCCGGCAGTCTTGTGCCAGCGCCGCACATCTCGACCCGCCGGGCCACCTCAAGCTGGTCGCGGCCGAAGGGCACCGCACAGACCGGCACGCCCCGGGAAATCGCCTTCTGGGTTGCCCCCATTCCACCGTGGGTGATCGCGCAGGCGGCCCGTTCCAGTAGCGGTGCATGTGGCACGAACGGCAGCACCCGGGCGTTGGCCGGCACCTCGATGCCGTCCGCATCCGCGGCCGGGGCGGTGGCGACCACTTCGACCTCCTCGCCGGCGAGCGCCTCGATAGCGACCCGGATCAGGCGACCGTCATCCTGAAATTCGGAAGAAGTGGTGACCAGCACCAGCGGCCGCTCGATCCCGGCCAGCCATTCGGGCGGCTCGGCCGGTGGATCCCAGGCACACGGTCCGACCAGCCGGATGTTCTCCGGCCAATCCGAGCGCGGGTACTCGAACGGTTCCGCGGTCATGTAGAGCAGCCGTGGCGGGCGGGTGAACATGGTGGTCGCGTCGACACTCTCAAGCTTGAAGCCGGCCCGGACCTCGTTCAAGGGACCGACGACGGAGCGCTCGAGCGTGCCGAAAACAAGCGGCCTCAGGATCCGGTCCCGCAGCCGGCCGGGGGCACCCCTGGCGGGTCGAAGCCCGGGCCCGAAAGGCGGTGCGTCGGGGGAAGGCAGGGGTAGCGGATAGGGGCAGAAGGCGGCCCATGGCCCTCCCCAGGCCTCGGCCGCGGCCAGCGCTCCCCAGGACTGGATGTCGACGATCAGCACCTCGGGCCGCTCCTGTCCGACCGCCCGCTCGAGGTCGGTCCCGTCGATTTCAGCCCGGGCGCAGAATGTGGCGACCGAGCGCTTGAGGGCCTCGCGCGGATTTGATGCGTTCCAGTCACCCTGTTCGATCGCCTCGATCGCCGGGTCGATCGCCGCCGCCTCGAAGCCGCGGGATCGCATCAGTTCGACCTGTGAAGAGAGGGTCCGCAGAGTGACCTCGTGGCCGCGCTCGTGGAGCTCGTCGAGAATCGGCGTGAGCGGGAAGAGATGTCCCCGGGCTGGCGATGTGTAGGCGAGGATCCGGCTCATCCTGACTCTTGTCTACTCGATCCTTCCGCCGATC
>JAGQUU010000041.1 GCA_020438345.1 Solirubrobacterales bacterium
AAGAACCGGTAGCGGCCAAGTTCCCGCCGCATTGGCCGGGATTCGATCCGGACCAGATTCACGCTTCGGTTCGAAAATTCGTGAAGCGCGTCCACAAGGGCGCCCGGATGATCAGCACCTAGCTCGGCGAACGCAAGACTCGTCTTCCAGGTTCCATCCTTGTCGCCAACAAGCTGGTCGCCATACGAAGCCTCATCGCCCGTTGAGCGGGGAGCCAGCCAGAGAAACCGCGTCACATTGCCCGGTTCATCCTCGATGCCTTCCCTGAGTACCTCACAGCCATAAAGACGCGCGGCTCTGGCCGGACCGAGGGCCGCCAGGGGCCGCTCACTGGCAGCCACCTCCCTCACCGCGGCGCTCGTACTCGAAGCAACCCGCAGTTCAGCTCCGGGCAGTTCGGTCCTCAGGAACACTGCACATTGGGCGAGTGGCTGGGGGTGCGAAATCACAGCTTCGATCTCTTCGGTGGAGTAGCCGGGGCGAGACATCAGGGCAGAGCGGATGTTGTGATCAAACTCGCCGGCGATTCGCACTGAATCGGCCTGCTCGATCAGACCGTCAAGCGTCGGGCGAACCGAGCCTTCAATCGAATTTTCAACCGGAACCAGAGCGCGTTCGGCCACACCCTCCGCCACAGCTTGAATCGCTGCCGGGATCGTCTCGGTCACAAACGGTTCAAAGTCCGGTCCGGCGAAACGGCTCACCTCCAGCGCGTCCTCGCTGAAAGTGCCAGGTGGACCAAGGTAAGCGACCCGCAAGCCGGACCTACCCGAAGCTGACGGTGTAGGAAGCCTCGTTGTTGTCAAGCAACTGCTCGCCGGGAACGCCTTCAACGCTCACATCGAGGGTGACTTCCCCGGTCGGTGCCGGGGTAAGGGGTATCGAAGCGGTCCCGGTTGAACCGGCTGATATCGACGGGATGCTTCCCTCGAGCGTGGTTCCATTGACGCTGACCGAAACCTGGACATCTGACTCATCGGCAGTGCCCTGGTTCTGGACGGTCACCTCGACCGTCGGGTCGGTCCCCGCCGGGATCGTATTCGACACATCCGGGCTGAGTGTGGTCCCGCCGATTGTCACAGAGCTTATTCCGGTGCCGTGAATCAAACCGTCGTTGGGATCCTCGGTGCTGGTCGTGCCGGAAACCCCCCCGAGGGCGTCATCTACCGCGTCAGCGGAAATCCAGTCAGCCGGATTGTCAAGGAATGTGCTCCGCGGCAAGGCCGGAGAACTTGCTCCATTCGAGGCGATTGTGTTGTCAACCTGATGTCGGGTCACCCGGTTGTAAAGGACATCGGCAGCGGCGAGCACCTCCATCTGACCGGCGATCTGGCGCTTCGCGGCTTCCGCCCCCTCGTCACCCAAAGCCGTACTCATCCGGTCCGCGATTTCGTTCATCGCTCCGGCACGCAACTGGTAAACCAGCGTGAGTGAGTCCTGGGCGGCACTCATATCTCCCGGTGTATCGAGCTTCTCGACCCGGCTGAGGAACCCATCCATAGCCGAGCGGTCTGACTGGATTTCGCTGGTGAACTCGGTAACGCTCAACTCACCCGGATCCGAAAGTCGCTCGAAGAAAGACTTGCCAAGGGTATTGGTCTCATTCACGATCTGGGTCACGTTGTTCGCGTATTCCTCAAGCGAACGGTTCTTGCGTGCGTCAAGACAGCCCCTGACCGCGAAAATAAGCAGAATCAAGACCAGCAAGCCGGCACCGAGGGCGATTCCTCTGCGAACGAGCAACTGCTGACGCTCTCCACCACCGGAACCTCCACGGCCACCGCGGGAGGAACCGGGACGGGCAGCGGGGCGGCGCCGGCGAGGCGGCGGTTCCTCACTCACCTCGGTGACATCGGAACCGGCCTCAGCGGCAAGCGGTTCTTCGATATCGCCCTGATCGAACTCGTCAAGAGGATCGCCGAAAGGATCCTCGACCGGATCGTTGTTGGTTTTGTAAGGGTCAGAAAACTCCAAAAGGGCACCTGCCGAACGACTTTCGGCGTGGTCAATGTATTCCCTTCACCCGAAAACCGCCATTCTGCGGGAGTTTCTGAAACGGCAACACCCAAACCAAACCGGGGGGAGGTTCAAAGACCCCGGCGAAGAAACCAACGAGGTGATGAATGGAACCATCGTCCTCAACCGCTTCGAGATAGGCGACCGTCTGGGTGCGGGAGGCTTCGGCACGGTCTATCGAGCGTGGGACCGGCGACTCGAGCGCGAAGTCGCGGTCAAAGTAATCGAGACCCAGGCTGAATCCGGTCCACGAATTCAGCGGGAAGCAAAAGCCGCCGCACGACTCAACCACATCGGGATCGTCACTCTTTACGAGTTCGCGCACCACGAATACGGCAGGGAAGGCGGTCGTGCCTATCTGGTCAGTGAACTTGTGGAAGGCGAAACGCTCAGAGAGCTGATTGACCAGAACCTTCTCAGCGACCGGGAAGCCGCAGAGATCGGGATCGACATCTGCGAAGCCCTGGATCACGCCCATTCCCGGGAAGTCATCCACCGCGACATCAAGCCGGCCAACCTGATCGTGCCGAACGGAAAAGGTGGCGCCAAACTGATGGACTTCGGCGTCGCGAGGCTGACCGACGGTGAGGATCTGACCAACACAGGCGATGTCCTCGGCACCCTCTCCTACATGTCACCCGAGGCGGCGGAAGGAAGCCCGGTGACCCCGGCAGGTGACGTCTACTCCCTCGCCCTCACCCTTTTCGAAGCCTGGACCGGGCAGAACCCCCGACGCCGAAGCAACCCGAGCCAGACCCTGCGCGCGATCGAGCAGGACCTCCCCTTGCTGGCTGACCTGAGACCGGATCTCCCGGCAGAAATGACCGACCTGGTTGATGCCTGCCTTGACCGGGAACCGGAGTTTCGGCCCGGACTCGCCGAACTTGGACCAGCCCTGGAGCAGGCCCTGCCGGAACTTGATCGTAACGTGTCAAATGAGGAGAGATCCGGCGGCAGGCTTCCTTCCCTGGCTGACGGCGACCTCGATCTTGGTCGGATCGGTTGTGCGGCAGCGGTCTGCGGAATGGTCGCGACCGGGATGATCGTCAGCGGTGCGGCAGACGCCGCTTCGGTGGCTCTGGTCACGGTTGTCTCCGCCCTGCTGACCCTGCTCAGGCCAAAAACCGGCTTTCTGGCTGGCGGGCTACTGCTCGCCGGCTGGCTTGGAGTGATTGCGAGCCAACCCGGAGCCGCCCTGGTCGTGCTGCTCGTCACCATGCCACCCGCACTGCTGATCCGCGGATCGGGCCGGCCCCTCGCCCTCGCCGTGCTCGGACCGGTGCTGGGCACCTTGGGGATGGCGCCGTTCCTGCCCCTGCTGGCGGCACTCGCCACCGATTGGCGCGATCGGGCGGTGGTCGCCGGTACCGGCCTCATCTTCACTGCCTTTGCCGAATCAATCACGGGACGATCGCTGCTTTTCGGCAAGATCGACAAGGCTGTCCCGGGCTGGGAAGACTCTGTCCCGGCAGCGGTAACGGGGATGATCGTCCCGGTCGTCAGTTCGCCGTCTTTTCTGCTTTCAGTAGCTGTCTGGATCCTTGTGGCGCTGTTCGTCGGAGCGATAGTGGGCTGGACCCGACAGCGCGGAGCCAGACCGGTCCATGAACCCCTGACCATCGCTCCCGTAGGATCAAGTCGTGTCCCCAACGCCCACTAAGCCGCGGCGATGAGCGTCTTTCGCAACCTCGAGGCCCGAATCGAGGGTCTCGTCGAAGGGGTGTTCAGCCGAGCCTTCAGCTCTGAGGTTCAGCCTGTGGAACTTGCCCGCAAGCTCGCCAAGGAGATGGATTCGCATAAGACCGCTTCTGTTTCACGCGTCTATGTGCCGAATGAGTACACCGTTCATCTCTCCGAAAAAGACCGGGACAAGCTTGAGGGATACGAACGGTCACTGGAACAGGAGCTTTCCGGGTACCTGTTGGAACACGCGCGGCGCAAAGGCTATGACCTGCTCACCAGGCCGGAAGTTCACTTCAACACTGACGAGAGGCTTCGCCTTGGTGAATTCGGAATTCAGGCCAGGCTGGTGAAGCCGCCGGCCCGGGAAGGCGAAATGCCCCAGCAGGCCGACGAGGGGCACACGATGGTCTACAAGGTTCCGCCGGCCCAACCGGAACCGGATCCGACCGTCCGGGAACCGGATCGTCCAGTCTTGTCGCGGGCCGTGGTCGATCTCAACGACCGCCGGTACGTACTGGACGGTCCGCGAGCGGTGCTTGGCAGGTCCGACCAGGTGGAGTGTGTCCTGCGGGATCCCAATATTTCCCGTCGCCACGCCGAGCTGCGACAGGACCGGGGCGGGCATTGGGAGATCGTTGACCTCGGATCGACCAACGGGGTGAAAGTAAACGGCCGCAGGGTTACCGATGCGCCACTTCGGGAAGGCGATCAGGTGACCGTTGGAACTACGACTTTCCGTTTCGGAATCGAGAGATAGTCGAAGCGGCAAGGCATCCTGGTGGATTACGAACCGATCTCAGTTGCCCTCAAGTTCGCGTTCCTCGCGGTGCTCTACCTGTTTCTCCTCTGGATCGCAAACAGTGCACGAAAGGACCTGAAGCGAAACCGGGGTGGAGACGCTGACGGAGATGCAACCCTCGGAGCGATGCCTGCCGGCGGATATGACGCATGGCTGGTCGTCGTGAGAGGCGGCGGGATCGAGGCCGGTACCCGCTTTGATGTTTTCGGAGGGGTCACGCTCGGCCGCTCGGCTGACGCGGATGTTGCATTCACGGACCGCTACGCATCCGGTCTTCACGCAAGGCTCTACCCTCGCGGTGATCGATACTTCCTTGAAGACATGAATTCCACCAACGGCACGCTGCTTGATGGCGCGGCCTGCAACTCCGAAGTGGAGGTGCGGGACGGAAGCATGATTGAAATCGGTGACACCGCCTTCAGATTTGAACTGGACCGCCCATGACTAGTTCAATGCACGGAACATGCTGAGGGTTGCGGGACATTCCGAACGCACCGACGTTGGCCGGCAACGACAGGCGAACGAGGATTCGTACATGGCCAGGTCACCACTTTTCGTGGTTGCCGACGGGATGGGCGGGGCACAGGCAGGAGAGGTTGCTTCCCTGACTGCGATCCAGGCATTCCAGGCCGGTCTTCCCGAGGGTGCGCCAGAGGAGGCGATCGAGCGCACGATCGCGGCCGCGAACCGGAATATCCACGATCAGGCCCATGCCGATTCTTCACTGGCGGGAATGGGAACCACCATCACCGTCGCTGCTGTGGATTCAGATGCGGAAAGGGTCGTGATCGGTCATGTCGGTGATTCCCGGGCTTACCGCCTCAGGGACGGAATCATCCAGCGATTGACGAAAGATCACTCCCTGGTCGAGGAGATGCGCCGCCGCGGCCAGATCACCGAAGAGCAGGCGGAGGATCACCCCCAGCGCTCGATTATCACCCGCGCATTGGGCCCCGAGCCGGAGGTTCAGGCTGACCTCGCCGCGGTGCCTTCCGAGCCCGGGGACATCTTCCTGCTCTGTTCCGACGGGCTGACGACGATGATCGGCGATGACAAGATCCGCGAGATCCTGATGGGAGCGACCAGCCTGGATGCAGCGGCCCGCACCCTGGTGGACGAGGCCAATCGCGCTGGAGGCCGCGACAACATCACGGTGATCGTCTTTCAGGTCGAGGATCCCGTCCACCCTCTCGACCGCAATGCCCAGCCGACTCTGCTCCGGCCGGCTGGACGGGAGCGTCGCCCCCAGAGTCGCCAAGATCGGGAAAAGCCACGCAGCAAGAGGCGCGCCGTGATCGGCATGCTGGCTGTTGCAGCCGTGTTGCTCCTGCTCGTCGGCGGCATATGGACCGCAACCCGCCAAGCCTGGTTTCTCGGCACTGACACTGCCGGAAGGGTCGCGCTCTATCGCGGCTTGCCTTATGAACTGCCCTTCGGCATAGATCTCTACAGGCTCAAGTACTCCTCGGCCGTGCAGACCACCTCACTTCCGGCCGACCGGCAACGTTCGGTCACCGATCACGCGATTCGTTCCGAAGATGATGCGACATCGCTGGTCGAGGACATCGAGGCCCGCGAGGGCATCGCCGGGTGAGCGCCTCCCGCAATCGGGAACTACTCGCCCTGGTTCCGGTTGCCCTGCTTCTGACCCTGGGCTTTGCTGCGGTCTTCGCGCAGAATGACAATCAGCTCACCAATCTGAGCCTCTCCTACGGCCTCTACTTCCTGGCGATTTGCCTCGCCACGCACATCTACATCCGTATCCGCCTGCCGGATGCCGACCCTTACCTTTTTCCGATGATCGCCCTTCTGACCGCAATCGGGCTGGTCATGCTCTATCGGCTGGACTCGGAAACCGGAAATGAACTGGCCCGGGACCAGGCGAACTGGTTTGTCTTCGGCCTGATCCTCTTCGCGGTGGTAATCCATTTCCTCCGGGACTATTCGGTACTGGAGCGGTACCGGTACACGATCGCGCTGGTCGGGATTGCATTGCTCATGGCTCCACGACTGCCCTTTATCGGGGCCCAGGTCAACGGCGCATATCTCGGGGTGAAGCTCGGCCCGATCGCCTTCCAGCCGGCCGAACTGGCCAAGCTATGCATCGTGGTGTTTCTTGCCAGCTACCTGCGGGAACACCGGGAGTTGCTGGTGGTCGGGGCAAGGCGGATCCTCGGGGTTACTCTGCCTCCGCTCAAGCATCTGGGACCACTACTTGTGGTCTGGGGTGCGGCGATGTTCATGTTGATCGTGATCCGTGACCTCGGCAGTTCACTGATGTTCTTCGCGGCTTTCCTTGCCCTTATCTACGTGGCAACCGGCCGGCTGTCGTTCGTGTTCATTGGCATGGCCATGTTCCTCGCCGGTGCCTGGGTGATCTACCAGACCGTGCCACATGTGACAGACCGGGTCGATATCTGGCTCGACCCCTACCAGGACCCCGGCGGGGCGGGCTACCAGGTCCTGCAGTCAATGTTCGCGATGGCGGACGGAGGCCTGTTCGGCGAGGGATTCGCCCAATCTATGGTCCTGATCCCCGGTACGGACTCACCCCTTTTGCCGGCGGCCCAGACCGACCTGATCTACACACTGATCACAGCTGAACTCGGTCTGTTCGGTGCCTGCGGAGTGATCGGGATCTACCTGCTGGTCGCCGCTCGCGGATTCAAGGTTGCCCTGATGGCAAACGATGGCTTCTCGAAACTGCTCGCCACCGGCCTGACGACAGTGTTCGCGTTTCAGGCCTTCGTGATCATCGGGGGTGTGACCCGGGTCATCCCCCTGACCGGTGTCACCCTGCCCCTTGTTTCATACGGTGGTTCGTCAATCCTCGCCAACTTCATCCTGCTGGCACTGCTCCTGCTGGTCTCCGACCGGGCGCGACGCGAAGCCCGGGAAGGAGTCTGAAACTTGAACGGCCGGATCGTCAAGCTCTTTGCATTCATCGGAGTGATGTTCGCCGTGCTTGTCGGGTTCACGTCCTACTGGACGGTCTTTGACGCGGAGAACCTCAAGAACGAACAAGTCAACAAGCGACCGCTATTTACCGCCCAGAAAGTCGAGCGCGGCCGAATCTTCACCGATGGCGGCACAGTGATCGCCCGATCGGTCCGGCAGGGCAAAGGGGCGTCTCTGCGGTACGTGCGCGAATACCCGCTCGGATCCCTTTTCGGACATCCGATCGGATACAGCTTCGCCGAGCAGGGCAACTCGGAGTTCGAGGCATTCCACAATTCCGAGCTGATCGGCGACAACAACGAATTCAGCTCGATTTTCGACGAGTTACGCGGCAGGAAACCGGAAGGCAACGACATCGTGACTTCGATTGACGGCACCGCGCAACAGGTAGCGATCGATCAACTTGCCGGCCGCTCAGGCGCGGTTGTGGCGATTGAGCCGTCAACAGGCAGGATCAAAGCCCTGGCCGCGGACCCGGGGTTCGATCCCAACACGATCCCGACCGACCTCAACGCGCTGAATCAGGACGCCGACGCGCCGCTTCTCAACCGTGCCACCCAGGGTCAATATCCGCCGGGGTCCACTTTCAAGCTGGTGACCGCGGCAGCGGCCCTGGATTCCGGCGCGATCACCCCGGAAGAAACGATCAACTCGCCGGCCACGATTGACATCCAGGGCAACCCGCTCGCAAACTCGGATGGCAGCGACTACGGGGATATTGATGTCACCAGTGCCCTGACCTTCTCGGTCAACACCTACTTCGCCCAGCTCGGTGAGGAAATCGGAACGGGCACCCTTGAGGAATATATGGACCGGTTCGGGTTCAACTCGAAGCCACAGATCGACCTGCCCGCGAACCAGCTCTCTATCAGCGGGGTCTTCGACGGCCAGACTCTGCTTTCGGGTGGCGATGCGATCGATGTCGGCCGGCTCGCGATCGGTCAGGAGAGACTGCTCGCAACTCCCCTCCAGATGGCAGAAGTAGCGGCGACGATCGCCAATGGTGGGGACCTGATGAAGCCGAGGATCTGGAATGAGATCCTGGATCCGGACGGTCGCACGATCAGGACGATGGACCCGGAAAAGCAGTCCGAAGTGATCTCGGAAGAAACCGCGGACCAGTTGACCGAAGCGATGCGGGATGTTGTCAACGAAGGAACCGGGACCGCCGCTGCCCTGAGCGGGATCGATGTGGCCGGCAAGACCGGCACCGCCGAGGTTCCCGATCAGGAGCGCTGCGACGGCCTGCCGAACCAGGCCTGGTTTGTCGGTTTCGCGCCCGCGGACGATCCGCAGATCGCTGTCGCCGCCACAGTTGAATGCACCGACGGCCAGGGTGGCACGATCGCCGCCCCGATCGCCGCAGCGGTGATGCAGGCAATCCTGGAAGGGTAGGCGGCGCCTTTACCCGGCGGATACAGGATTCCCGGCTGTTGTCACGAAAATCCCTTCGATGAGACTCAACGAAGGAATGGTTGTCGATAACAGGTACCGGATCGAGTACCTGATCGGTTCGGGAGGGATGGCCGACGTGTGGCTGGCCGAGGACCTCGAGCTGCCGCGCCGGGTGGCCCTCAAAGTGCTTCACGAGCGCTATGCCCGCGACCCCGAGTTCATTGCCCGGTTCCGGCGTGAAGCCGAATCGGCAGCCTCCCTTCAGCACGTCAATATCGTTTCGATCTTTGATCGCGGTCAGGTTGGAGACACCTATTACATCGCCATGGCCTATCTCGATGGCCGCACCCTGAGGGAGCTGATCAGCCTCGGGCTGACCCCACAGGAATCGGTTGCGATCGTACGCCAGATTCTCGAAGCAGCCGGTTTCGCCCACCGTCACGGGGTCGTCCACCGTGACCTGAAACCCCTGAACGTAATCGTTGACGCAACCGGGCTGGCCACGGTCACGGACTTCGGGATCGCCCGGGCGGGCATCTCCGAGATCACTGAAGAAGGCTCGATCATGGGAACCGTCCATTACCTTTCGCCGGAACAGGCGCAGGGCTATGAGGTCAGCCCCCAATCTGATCTCTATTCGGTCGGTGTGATTCTTTACGAGTGCCTCACCGGCCGGGTCCCGTTCAACGGCGATACAGCGGTCGCGGTGACCCTGCAGCAGCTGAAGGAAGAACCCGTCCCGCCCAGCCACTTCAACCCGGCGGTTTCGCCCGCCCTCGACGCGGTGGTCTCGCGGGCCCTTCAGCGTGAACCCTACGAGCGGTTTCCTGACGCGGACAGCTTCATCGCGGCCCTCGATGCGGCGGAAGCCGACCCCGGTGAACTTGAGGAAGAGAAGAAGAGTCCGTGGAGGTGGATTCTGATCGGTCTGGCCGTGCTGGTCGGACTGTTGATCGCCTGGGGAATGACCCGTGATCATTCGATCGAAGTGCCGAAAGTGGTCGGCAGCAACCTTGATTCGGCAATCTCGACGCTGAGCGACGAAGGCTTCAAGGTCGGGGACATAGAAAGGGTCCATCAACCGGTTCCCAACAATCAGGTGGTGGGTCAGGACCCGAGCGGCGATGCTGACAAGAACTGCGCTTTCCTGGGCTGGTTTTGCTCGAATCCGAAAGTGGACCTGACCGTCAGCGGCGGTCCCGGTCAGGTCGAGGTACCGGATGTGACCGGGCTGAGCGAGGAGGATGCTGGGAACCAGTTGGAAGAAGCCGGCTTCACCACCAATGTCGAATCGGAAACTTCATCGGAGGTGGATTCTGGCCTTGTGATCTCGACCGATCCCGCCGGGGGTGAAATGGCGAGGCGAGGTTCATCCGTGACAGTGACAGTCTCATCCGGCGTTGAACAGGTCAAGGTTCCGCCGGTGGTGGGTCAGACCCTGAACGCGGCAAAGCAGCAGCTTTCGGCGGTGGGACTGGATTTCTCCTCCAGTGAAGAGTCCAGCAGCCGTCCTGCAGGCGAGGTGCTCACACAGTCCCCAGACGCCGGGAGCAGCGTTGACCCGGGTACCACGGTGACTCTGACAGTCTCGTCGGGGCCGGAGGAGACGACGGTTTCGGTTCCGAGTCTGGTTGGCCTCAGTCAATCCGATGCCCAGTCCCAGCTCGCCTCCGCCGGGCTGGTTCCGAGCATCCAGACTGAAAGCACTTCGATCCAGCCGCAGGACGGAAGGGTGATCGCCCAGAGTCCGGACCCGGGGACCGAAGTTGCGGACGGCTCGACCGTTGTCCTCACAGTTGGCAGCTATGACCCGAACACCGGAGGCGGCGGTGGCGACAGCGGCGGCATCGGTATCGACTGAGACTGAATATCGTTCCGGCTGATGAGAATCGCAGTCCTTAGCGGTGGCCGATCCAGCGAACATGAGATTTCCCTGCTTTCCGGGGAGGCGGTTGCCTCCGGTCTGGAGGCGGCAGGTCACGATGTGGTTCGAGTTCTGATCGAGAAGTCGGGGGCATGGATCACCGATGGTCACCCGGTTTCGCTGCGGCCCGGAGAGGGCATGGAGGTTGCCGGTGACCTGCTTTCGATCGATGTGGTTTTTCCGGTCCTGCACGGACCCTTCGGCGAGGATGGCGTCACTCAGGGCACCATTGATTCGATCGGCCTGCCCTATGCGGGCTCGGATGTTCTCGCTTCGGCTGTCTGCATGGACAAACTGACTCTGAAGCGGCTATGCGGATTCCACGGCATTCCCCAGGTGGACTTCGTCCAGGCTTTCACTCCGGGCTGGGAAGAAGCCGCGAAGCGGCTCGACTTCCCGCTCTGGGTGAAGCCCTCACGGCTTGGTTCCAGCGTCGGGATCAGCAAGGTGACCGATCCGGCGGATCTGACAGCAGCAGTTGAGGAGGCAGCGAAGTTCGACCCGCGGGTGATCATCGAAGCGAACTCGACCGGCCGGGAAATTGAATGCTCGGTCCTGGGTAACCAGAACCCGGATGCTTCCCTGCCCGGCGAGATCCTCACCGATGACGAGTGGTACGACTACGAAGCCAAATACACCGAGGGCCGGACAAGGATCGCAGCGCCCGCCGACCTTGATGACGAAGTTTCAGGTGCGGTTCGTGATCTGGCGGGCCAGGTCTTCACGATGGCAGGATGCGCGGGCCTCGCCCGTTGCGACTTTTTCGTCGAGGAGTCTGACGATGGTGGCGCAACCATCCTGCTGAACGAGATCAACACAATTCCCGGCTTTACCCGGACCTCGGTTTACGCGAAGCTCTGGGAAGCGACCGGGCTCGCGTATCCGGAACTCTGTGACCGTCTGGTCCGCCTGGCTCTCGAACGTCACCAGTCCGAGTCAGAACACAGCTTCTAGCCCGTAAGACGCCAGATCGGCCGGGCCTCATTCCAGCCCAAAAGCCGGCGGGTCAGTTCGTTCCGAAAAGGCGGATGTCGCTGATTGCCACCCCGAAACCGGAATCGACTTCGGCCGGGTCGGTAACCCAGAGCAGGTAGTACTGGTATTTGACCCCGGCGGTGACCAGGTCAATCCGCTGCTGCTCTTCGACTTCATGAACCTGGGCCAGCCGGGTCCAGCCGGACACATCATCCGGAATCGGTTCATTTGTGCCGTACACCTCAAGCGTCCATCCCGGGGTCGGAGTCCGGATTTCCATTTCAGTCGCGGCCACCGGCCCGCCCGCATCGACATAAACCCCGACACCGGTCTTGTCACCGAAGCTGTCGGCTTCATACGTCTCCGTGGTCCAGGCACTCGCGGAACGGTCGTCATCAATCGCAAAGTCAATCTCGGTCGAGTGTTCCTCGTCGTCACCTTCCGGGTCATAGTCGGAGGCACCGACAATCGAAAGCTGTTGCTCGTTTGTAGTTCCACCGCCGCCACCACCGCCACCACCACCACCGGTGTCACCGCGGGAAATGACGTAGGCGGTTCCGGCGGCAATCGCCAGGGCGACCAGCAGCATCGCCACTGCCGGCCAGGGGGAAGTCTTCGAGGTCGGGATCTGCCGCCGGGGAGGGGCGACCGCATCGAGCACCGAGGTTGCCTCCCCGGTCGTCCCTCCCGCCCGGATCGCCTCGACTTCCAGGGCGGCCTGGAGGTCATCCGACATATCTTCGATCGTCTGGTAGCGGTCATCCGGATTCTTGGCGGTGGCTTTGTCTACAACCCGGGCGGAAGCGGCCGAGATATCGGGCCGTATCACCTGGACGTCAGGGAGTTCCTCGTTCACGTGCTTCATCGCGACACCGATCTGATTGTCGGCTTCGAAAGGCACGTCGCCGGTCAGCATCTCGTAGAGCACGATTCCGAGTGAATAGATGTCAGAACGAGGGTCCACATCCTTGCCCATCGCCTGCTCCGGCGCGACATAGTCGGTGGTGCCGATCACCCGGCCGGTTGCCGTGACACCCTCGTCATTCAGCTCGCGGGCGATGCCGAAGTCGGTCAGCTTGGCCCGGCCGGTTGCATCGATAAGGACGTTCTGAGGCTTCACGTCCCGATGGACCATGTTGCGCTCATGGGCGACACCGAGGCCCTGGGCGACCTCAAGCGCGTAGGCCAGCGCCTCGGTGGCATCGAGGGAGCCGACCCGACTGATCCGCTGTTTCAGCGTTTCGCCCTGCACGTATTCGAGCACGATGTATGGCCGGCCCTGGTCTTCTCCGGCATCGATTACCGCCACAACATTCGGGTTGGAGAGCTTCGCGACAGCACGGGCTTCCTGGTTGAACCGTTCAAGCTGCTCGCGCTGCTCGGTCATCTCCCGATGCATCAGCTTCACGGCCACCGGACGATCCAGGGTTTCGTCGCGGGCCAGGTAGACGGTTGACATTCCGCCGCTACCGAGCTTGGCCTCAAGCCGGTATCGGTCCGAAAGGACCGTACCGATCATTTGCGAGCTGGCAGGCGGCTGCGTCACTTCACTGATTTTGCCTGCGAAAACTCATCGGAACCGGAGGCTATCCAGAGCCAGTGGTTTCCGCGGCAGGGCAGGCGGTCTCGGGAAAAAATCGTCACTTTCGCTTCCTGCCTCAGTATGAACCGACCGCAGGAGGTCTGGAGTGTTGGCTTTTGCCAACCAAAACCCGGCAGAGAGTTGACATCGAGTGGATCAGGAACCAGGTTGCCGGGTTCAGCGAGAGTGACGTATGACCTGACGTTCACCGGCGGCGACATCACCGATTCGCCGCGCATCAGGATAGTGGCCACGGAGAGCCTTCAGGGCGGCCTCCTCGTCTTCCTCCGGTACCACCACGCAGAAGCCGCAGCCCATGTTGAAGACCTCATACATTTCGGCATCGGGGACATTCCCCCGCTCGGCGATCAGTTCGAAGACGGGCTGGGGGGCGAGAGGGTTGGTGATCTCATACGTGACCTCGGCCTTAAGACGGAGCAGGTTCTCGAGACCGCCGGAAGTGATGTGGGCAAGACCGTGGACACGGGCGCCTGAGGCCAGCAGGTCCTTGATCGCCTTGACGTAAATCTCGGTCGGTTCCAGCAGGATCTCGCCAAGGGTACGGCCGAGCCGGCTGTCATCGAGCGGGATGCCGTCAAGCGCGGATCGGGCCAGGGTGTAGCCATTTGAGTGGATGCCGGATGAAGGCAGCCCGATCACCACATCCCCCGGGGTGACCCCGGAGCCGTCGATGATCGAGTCCAGTGCGATGGTTCCGAAGCAGGCACCGGCTATATCGAAACCCTTGACAAGGTCACCGATCTGGGCAAGTTCACCACCGGGGATCTCGATTCCGGCCAGTTCCGCTCCGCGCGCCAGGCCAAAACCAATCTGCTCGCACATTTCCGGATCCGCCTTTTCGACCGCAAGATAATCCAGCATCGCCAGGGGTTCGGCACCGACGCAGATGATGTCGTTGACGTTCATGGCGATGCAATCAATGCCGACCGTGTCGAAACGACCAAGTTCTTCGGCGACCAGCAGCTTGGTTCCGACCCCGTCAGTCGAAAGTGCGATTCCGGTCCGGTTGTCGAGCCGGATCACCGCCGCGTAATGGCCTTTGAGGTCCACTTGCCGGGTAGGGCGTCCGATGTCGGCAGTGGCCAGCGCGGTGACCAGTCGACTCACCGCGAGGTCCGCGTCGGACTGGCTGACCCCTGCCTTTGCGTATGCGTCTTCGCCGTTCGGCTCGCTCATCGCAAGTGATTCAACATGAGAAGCCGGTCATCTGGCTGTGCGGTTGCCACGATCAGCGGTCATGCGGAGGAGAATCAGAAGAGCGAAGGCAATGCGATACGCACCGTAGGGGGCCAGGGCCCGGTCCCGTTCGACGATCCGGATCAGGTCGGTCGCGGCAATCGTGGACGCGAAGGAAGTGGCTGTGCCGATTGCCAGCCAGCGGGCCTGCCGGCGGCTGATACCCCGCCTGGCCAGCCGGGCACCCTTGAGTCCAACCGCTCCGAGAATGACCGGCAACGCGACCGTACGCGAAAGCAGGTTGGCCTGGTCGCGGGAAAAGTGGCGCATCCGGGCGGCAGTAAGCGTCGCTCCGTTACGGGAAACACCGGGGATCAATGCCGCCGCCTGGGCGATGCCGAGGGCAAGTCCGTCCTTCCAGCCGGCCTCGCCCTTTCCGCGGGTTTGTGGTGAGCGGTCGGCAAGCATCATGGCCAGTCCCCCGATGATCAGCCCGGCCGCGGTGGCCCGGGAGCCCCCGAACTTCGATTCGATGATCCTTTCGAAGCTGAAACCGGCGGCAGCCGCGGGAAGGAATGAAAGGAGCAGGACACTGGCCCGCCGCAGGTCGAAACCCTGGAGTTCGCCACGGATCTCATCGCGCCGGGTGATCAGCAGCGCCACCGCGGCACCGCCGTGAAGCGCGACCTCGAAACTCTTGCGAAGTTCCGGATCGAGCTCGTCAGGGTCCCAGCCCAGTAGCCGGGGCAGCATCGCAAGATGGGCAGAGCTGGATATGGGCAGCAGCTCCGCCGGACCCTGCACCAGTCCGAGGATGACTGCGTGGCCGGTTGCGCGTCGGCTTTCAGCAGATCCTGAAATCAGAGCGGGAATGCTATCCACGCTCTAGACTTCAGGGCTTCAATGCGACGCCCCGACTTCCATTTACGCCGGTATCAGTTGCTGCAGATGGCCGGAGACGCCCTGCTGGTGGCGCTTGCCTACTTCCTCGCATTCCAGCTTCGCTTCATTGATGACCCGGGCACGATCCCGGACCGGTACGTGAACTTGCTGGTCCAGTCGATCGGCTTCGTGATCGTCGGCAAGATCTCTGTCTTCTATCTGTTCGGCCTGTACCAGAAGTGGTGGCGCTTCGTGGGTGGGCGCGACGTCGCCCGCATCGTTCAGGCCGTTTCGGTTTCCAGTCTGCTGCTGATCGTGCTGTTCACGGTGGTTCAGCCGTTCCCTCATGACCTGCCGCGTACGGTCGCGGTCACCGACTTCCTGCTCACCCTGTTCCTGATTGCCGGGGCTCGCCTCGGCACCCGGCTATTCAAGGAAAGGCCGAATAAGGGCAACCGGATCGCCCGGGGCCGTGAAGTCCTGGTTGTCGGGGCTGGCTCTGGCGGCCAGATGGTGGTCCGGGAACTGCGTTTGAACCCTCATCTGGGTGAAACAGCCATCGGATTCGTCGATGACAACAAGGACATGCGCGGCATGCGGATCCAGGGGATCTCGGTGCTTGGAACCACCTCGGAAATCGAGACTATCCTCGACGAGACCGAACCGGATGAAGTGATGATCGCGATCCCTTCGGCACCCGGCACCCTGCGGGCCCAGGTAGTCGCGGCATGTCGCGCCCGGCAGATCCGGGTTCGCACCCTGCCAACGGTCTTCGAGCTCCTGCGGGGTGGAGTGCAGCTCAGCCAGCAGTTGCGTGAGGTCCAGGTCGAGGATGTCCTCGGTCGCGAGCCGGTCGTGGTGGAGCTGGCTCGGGTTGGCGCCTATCTGGAGGATCAGGTTGTGATGGTGACCGGTGCGGGCGGCTCGATCGGCAAGGAGCTTTGCCGACAGATCGCACTGGTTGGCCCGAAGCTCCTGGTCATGCTCGACCACGCTGAAGACAACCTCTTCCAGATCGAAAGGGAAATGGTTGCCGAGAGGCATTTCAGCCGGGTCGAGGCGGTACTGGCGGACTGCAAGGAAGCCGACCGCATGTTCGAGGTGATGCAGCGGTTCCGCCCGAAGGTCGTCTTTCACGCGGCGGCATACAAGCATGTGCCACTGATGGAATCGAATCCGCTGGAAGCGGTTCGCAACAACGCATTCGCGACGCGGATCACCTCCGACACGGCGGCCGCGGCCGGCGCCGAGCGTTTCGTCCTCATTTCTACCGACAAGGCGGTCAATCCACAGACCGTCATGGGTGCCTCGAAGGCGATGGCTGAATGGGCGGTTTCAGCCGCGGATGTCCGGCATCCGGGGACCCGGTTTGTCAGTGTCCGCTTCGGCAATGTGCTCGGTTCTTCGGGCAGCGTCGTCCCGATCTTCAAGCGTCAGATCGAGCAGGGTGGCCCACTCACCGTCACCCATCCCGACATGACCCGCTTCTTCATGACCATTCCGGAAGCTGTCCAGCTGGTGATCCGGGCCGGAGACACCGGGGTTAGCCGCGGCGATGTTTTCGTCCTCGATATGGGTGAACCGGTGAAGATCACGGACCTGGCCGAGAACATGATCAAGCTGGCCGGTCGCGAACCAGAGACGGACATCGCGATCGAATTCACCGGAGTGCGTCCCGGAGAGAAGCTTCACGAGGAGCTTTTCGGTCCGCAGGAACGGCCCCAGTCGACCGCTTCGAAGCGGATCATGCGGGCCGTTCGCGAGCATCCGATCGATCCGGATTGGATCATTCAGACCCTTGACCGCCTTGACCAGCTGGTCCAGGCGGGTGACGAAGCCGACCTCGCGGAGAAGGTAGTTGACCTGGCAGCAAATCCCGGATCGGACCCAATCAGGGTTGGTTGAACCGCATTAATCGGCCAATCCTCTCTAACATGCCCCGGTCGGCATTTGCGGGAGGCTCACCGGCCGTTTCGTCAAGGAAGTCCCGACACCGTAGAAAAGTGGAGATCAGTTGACCGACGTAATCCAGACCGTAGGCGGCTACGCCGGGCTCGTTGCCCTGCTGGGTCTGGGCGTGCTCGCTTTCCTGGTCTTCTCTCAGGCCCGGGACATCCGCCGCCTGCGTGAATGGGCGGGTGGCGCGCCGGAGCGCGATGCCGAAGTTCGGGAAGTCAGCGAGATTGTCGCCGAAGAGCGCTCGCAGGAACTGAAAGTTCTCGCCGATCGCGAGGAGCGGCGCATGGAGCGGGCGGGCGTTCTGGAGCAGAGCTTCTGGGACCGTCTGGGAAGAAGCGGAAGGATCATTGCGATTGTCGCGGCGGTGCTGGTGCTCGGCGCGGCAGCGGCCTGGGCGGCAACCAGCCTGCTTGGTTCGGACAGCGACACAACCCCGCAGCAGGAACGCAGAACCCAGGTCGCACAGCAGGCCCGGCAACTGAAGCCGGCTCAGATCAAAGTCGCCGTGCTGAATGGAACCGGTGGGGCCGAAACCGGTGTTGCGGCCGAGTATGCTGACGCGCTTGAAGGAGACGGTTTCAACCTCGGTGTGGTGACCGATGCACCTGAGACGTTCACTGACAGCGTCGTCATGTTCACCAAGGGGAATGTCGCGGCAGCGAAGAAAGTCGGGAAGGCCGTAGGCATTGACAGCACCGAACTGATGCTGAGCGAAATTGCCGACTTGACTTCCGGTGCCGACGTGGCCGTTGTGATCGGTACCGATCACGGCCCGATTCCCGGGGAGTAAGTGAAGAGCCGAGCGGGCTCTCGCAGCCCGGCCTGGCTGGCGCCGCTCATTATCGGGCTGCTGATCGTCCTGACTGTCGCGGCTTTCGGCTGGTCGCAGCGACTCAAGCGGGAACCGCTGGTAATCGATCGAGTTGAATACCGGGTCCTGGGCCTGAAGGAAGGCGGTTCGGTGCCGACGGTCTTCAGTCCCAATGGTGACTGTCAACGGGACCGGATGGCAATCAACTTCCGCACCACCAAATCCGACACAGCGGACGTCGAGATCATCGGCCGCGGCGGCAATCCGATCCGGACCCTCGCCAGAAACAGATTTTTCAAGCGCTACCGGGAACATGCCCTGATCTGGGACGGCCGCAAAGATGACGGCCGGATCCCCATGACCGGCAAGTACAGGGTCCGGGTGACGATGAACGAGAACGACCGGGTGCTGTACCTGCCGGGCCGGATTCGCCTGCATAAGTATTCGCCCCGCGGGGCTTCAAGTTGTCCTGACCAGCCGAAGCAGACCAATTCGGTGAAGGAGCCGGACAAGCCATCGAGCCGGATCTCGAAGGCTGAAGCGCAGGGGGTAGCGCAGTGATCGAATCACTGGTTGCCCTGGTAGCTGCCTGCGCGGTCGCGGTGGCCCTGCTCGACAAGCCTTCGATGAGACGCTCGGTAGCGATGGCCATTGCCGCGGTTCTGGTGCCGGTCCTGATTGCCGGAGACCAGTGGCATTCCGGGCCGATCACCGAACTCCGCAATTCACCGGGAATCCTGACCCTGGTGATCGCCTTCGGCCTCGCCCTGGTCGGGTTCATCACCTGGGTGATCAACCGCTGGCCGGTGATGCTGCCGGTGCTTGTCCTTGTCGCACTTCCGTTTCGCATACCCCTGGAAGTCGGTGGCGAGGACGCCAATCTGTTGCTGCCGCTTTACCTGGTGATGGCAGGGGGTGTCCTTGCTTCCCTGATCCGGGCCCGCCGCGGTCAGTTCCTGCCGACAGAGCAAAGCGCCTGGCCCCGAGGCCTGGCCCGCCTGTTGAAACCCTTGCTTGCGGTCGCCGTGTTGCTCTACGCCCTCGGGCTTTTCTACTCCGATGATCGTTCGACCGGTCTTCAGAACCTCTGTTTCTTTCTGGTTCCTTTCGCCTTGATTTTCGCGTTGATGACCGAGGTTGAGTGGAGCCGCGAGCGGCTTCGCATTCTGCTCACCGTGATCGTCGGTCTGGCCCTGGCTTGCGCCTTCGTCGGCTTCATCGAGTTCGCGACCCGGGACCTGCTCTGGAACCAGGTGGTGATCCGGTCGAATGACTTCCACGTGTACTTCCGGGTCAATTCCCTGTTCTGGGATCCGAATATTTACGGGAGGTACCTCGCTTTGGCGATCACCATGGTTGCCGCAGGATTGATGTGGGCCAGATCAGGCCGGGATGCGGTCTGGCTCGCGCTGGTCTCCCTGGTGCTATGGCTGGCTTTGATGACGACCTACTCGCAGTCCAGTTTCATCGCGTTGCTGGCTGGCCTGGCCACGCTGGTCGCTCTGCGCTGGAGCCTCAAGTGGCTGATGGCCGGGGTTGGGGCACTTGTGGTTGCGGTGATCCTCTTCGGAACCTTCGCCGGGGGGCTGGTGAAGCTGGATCTCGGTGCGATCAACAAGCAGACCAGCGGACGCGCCAACCTGGTCGAAGGCGGGATCGACCTGTTTGAGGCCCGGCCGGTCTACGGCTTCGGGCCTGGTTCGTTTTCGGTCTCGTTCAAGGAGGAAGTCGCCGGTCCGAACGCACCGGTTACCGAATCCCACACCGAACCGATCACGGTCGCTGCCGAACAGGGACTGATCGGCCTGGCGGTCTACCTGGCATTGATCCTCAGTATCTTCGCGGCGCTTACAGCCGGGTTGCGCAAGGTCATGCCGGGTCTCGGTGCCAGCCGTGGTTCCCGTGATCCTGACCGCGGCCCCCCTGCTGCCCGGGCCGCTGTGTTTGCTGCGTTTGTCGCGGTTCTGGTTCACACCCTCACGTATGCGGGATTTCTCGATGACCCGGTGACCTGGGTTCTGATCGCGATCGGATATAGCCTCGCTTTTCCATGTCGGGCTACCTCCGCCGCCTAGCGACAACCGGCGCCGCCTACACGGCGGCCAGCATCATCTCCAAGCTGCTCGCAGTGGCTCTACTGCCGCTCTACACGCGGTACCTGACCCCATCCGATTACGGCGCGGCGGAGGTCATGTTCTCGGCGGTGGTCGCTCTTTCGATCGTGATCCGGCTCGGCGTTATCGAGGCACTGCTGCGCTTCTACTACAAGGAAGGCGAGGTGCCAGAGAGGGTTGTTTCGACATCCTTCGCGACTCTCTTCTGGGCGGGCCTGATCGCCACGGTCCTGCTGTTCCCTTTCGCCGGTCCACTTTCCGGTCTGCTTCTGGGCGAGTCAGACCCGCAGCTCGCCCGGATCGCGATCCCGGGGCTTTTCGTGTTGACCCTTTCCGAGTACCTCTTGACGATTTTCCGGCTCGATGAGCGGGCCCGGGCCTTTTTCGCCGTGACGATGCTCTCGGTGCTTGTCACGATTCCCGTCACGGTGGTTCTGGTGGTACCACTGGAAATGGGAGCGGAGGGACTTTTGCTGGGCAGCTACGGGACCGGTCTTGCGGTTGTGATCGGCCTGATCGCCTACAACCGTCGCCGGCTCGCCCTGCGGCCCGACCGACCGTTGCTTAGGCGGATGCTGAAGTTCGGCTTGCCGACCATGCCGGCTGAACTCACCCTGTATCCGATGAGTTGCGTCGACCGGATCCTGATCGCGAGGATGCTCGGACTTGCCGAAGCCGGGCTGTACTCGCTGGCGATCAAGGTATCCCAGGGAATCGCCGTGTTTGTGCGGGGATTCCAGCTCGCCTTTCCCCCGCTCGCCTACTCGATCCAGGACGATGAGGAAGCCCGCCGCACCTATTCCGCGGTTGTCACCTGGTTTGTCGCCGTCACCTCCATCATGGTTGTCTTCCTCTGGCTTGTCGCACCATGGATCGTGCGGGTCTTTGCTGCCCCCGAGTTCTCCGAGGCAGCGGAAGTGGTAGGCCCGGTCTCGGCTGGCGCTGCCCTCTACGCCCTCTACATGGTGTTGCTGGTTGTACTCGGCCGCACCGGCCGCACCGAGTACAACCTGCCGGCCACGGTGGCGGGGGTGGTGGTCAACATCGTTCTCAACCTGATTCTGCTGCCGGAGGTCGGCCTGATCGGCGCCGGGATCTCACTGATCGCTTCTTACCTGGTCGTGGTTTCGTTGATGTACGCATTCACGCAAAGACTGTTCCCGGTTCCGTACGAATGGGGCCGGCTCGCCCGGATCATCCTCGTCGCCGCGGTGCTCGTAGCAACCGGCGAGGTATTCACTCCGGAAGAAGGGATCGGTTACTTCGCGGTCAGGTTGCTGCTGGTTGCCGCGCTCCCGTTTCTCCTTCTGGTCACCGGGTTCTTCTCGGCCGAGGAGCGCCGCTGGCTCCTTTTGCTGACTCAACCCGGTGAACTGAAAGAGAAGATCCTCGAAGCGAGGGCGGTGGGCAAGGCCGCGGGCGAAGGTGAAGTCGCTGATGGTCGTGGCCGGCCCGGCCGCCGCGGACTGCCGGAAGCAGTAGAGGTAGAACAGTGGGACGAAGACCTGCGGTCCTGAGGGCAAGTCCTGTCAAGTGGACCGGGCCGCTGAAGCGCGGTCAGCGAGGCCTTCACCCCTGTAAGGAAGGAGGGCCTGACGTGCGTGAGCTGCGTAAACGCCGGTCGGGGCTCCCGGGATGACGACCGAAGCAAGAGTCCGGAGGCCGTAGGCCCAGCTGGTCAGGACACGCACCGCGAAAGCGGCAGCGCGATTGTGGTGCTTTCGCATGTAGAGATCCCGGTTGCGGTGAAACTCGACAATCCGCGGCAGCCCCGACGAAAGGTCGGTTGAGAGCTGGTTGTGGTGGACCGCTTCGGCCGAAGGCACAAACAGGGTCAGCCAACCGGCGTCGTCCAGGCGCCTGCAGAAATCACATTCGTCGTAGTAGACAAAGAATGCCGGGTCCAGGTAGTCAATTTCAACCGCAGCCTCGCGTCGGACCATCAGGGCGGAGGACTGCACCCAGTCGACCCGTCGGGTCACTTCGCCCCGGCTTTGGACGATCAGACGCTTGTGCAGAAACAGGGCGCCGATCACCGCGGACCCCACTCCGGGGAACTTCCAGGCGCAGGCGTAGGGATTGCCGTCAGCGTCGAAGAGCTGCGCGCCTGCCGCCGCGGCCCCTGGGTCGCTTTCGAGGGCGGCGACCAGGTATTCGACCGCCCCGGCGCGGAGTTCCGAATCTTCGTTCAACAACAGGCAATAACGGCCCCTGGCCCGCTCCATCAGCAGCGTGTCATTGGCCGCCTTTCCCTGTTTGGCCTCCAGGACGATCACTTCCGCGTCGGGGAACTCTTCCCGAACGGCTTCAACCGAACCATCGGTCGAAGCGTTGTCGAGAACCAGGATCTCGCAGCTCAGTTCAGCCGGATGAAAGCGCTCTATGGCCGTCAGACAGTCGATCAAATAAGCCCGTCCGTCGTTGTTGACCACGCAGTAGGAGAGGTCGAGACTGGCGGATTCACTTGCGGTTGATTCTGTCGGAAGGGGTGCACTCACTGGAGACCACGATAATCAGGGTGTGCACG
>JAGQUU010000042.1 GCA_020438345.1 Solirubrobacterales bacterium
AAGCCGAAGCAGCCCCGGAACGACCGGTAAGGCGAAAGGGGTCCAGGACCCCGATGACTTCGAAAGCCCCGCCATCTGGCGGGGCTTTCTGTTTCAGGTCAGTTTCGGGCCGAGCTGCTCGATCAGGGCTGTCTGGGTGCTGACCAGAAACTCTCTGGCGTCTTCACGGGAAAGCTCGCCGCCCAGCCATTGCCGACAGGTCGCCTGGTTGAATCCTCGATACGACGCGTAGAGGGTTCTGGTGCGTTGGTTCAGTTCGATCACATCTGCGAACGTGGCCTGCCAGATCCGGTATTGCTTCTCCCAAAGGTCCTCGGCGACTTCCTTGAGAGGACTCTCGAGGCTGGGCCCGAGCCCGAGGGTGGCCAACCACGCCTCGCTGTGGCTTTCGAACACGCTCATCAGCAGGTCGACCCGGATTTCGACCCGTTCCCGGACGGATCCTTCGGCCGGAAGCACTGCCGGGGCACGATCGGGTGCTATCTCGCGGATCACGGCTGCCATCACGCCGTTCTTGTTGCCGAAATAATGGTGAATCAGCCCACGGGTCACACCGGCTTCGTCGGCGATCTCCTGGACCGACACGCTGGCATAGGGGCGCGTGGCGAATATGCGCTCGGCGACCCTCAGTAGTTGCTGACGTCGCACATCCGGTGCGGTCCTCGTCGTCATGCCTCTCACGGTACCGGTGAGAGGGACCGGGTTGGTGGACGGCCACCAGACATTCCTCCTTGACAGTACGCTTGTGCGTGATAACGTACAAACACGATGGCCCATCAGATCGCCCCGGAACCAACCGCGATGAGCGGCGCAGCAACTCCATCCGGAGCCTCGGGGAATGCCGTTGGCGAGCGGGTCAAAGCGTTGCGGGAAGCGATGGGCCTTTCTCTGAGGCATCTCTCCGAACGAAGTGGCGTCAGCCCCACAATGCTCTCCCAGGTCGAGCGAGGCAGCACCAGTCCGACCCTGGCAGTAGCCGAGAAGATCGCGGCCGGCCTGGATTTGAGCCTCTCCCAATTGCTGCGGCTGGACGAACTCCAGCATGTGGTCGTGAGCCGGGCCGGGGATCATCGGGTGCGGCAGCGAGGTGGACACCGGATCGAGGAAGTCACTCCGCCTCTTCCAGGGCAGAGGGCCGACGTTTCGACCCACAGTCTCGAGCCGGGGAGCAGCACCGGAGGTTCTGGCGATGCTCCAATGCATGAGCCTGGCAGCCGCGAGACCGCCGTCGTGCTTGAGGGGGAAGTTGTCCTTGTCTTCGAGGGTGAACGCCATCAGCTGTCCGCCGGAGACAGCGTGACGTTCGACGCCGATTTGCCTCACCATTTCGAAAACCAGAGCGGTGAACCGGTCAGGTTCGTCGCGGTAATTGCGGCGGGACTCCGCCGCGGATAGGAAGGAGATCAGATGCCAAAGACCATGTTCGAAAAGATCTGGGAAGCCCATGAGGTCAAGGAGAACCTGCTCTACATTGATCTCCACCTCGTACACGAGGTGACCTCGCCCCAGGCCTTCGAGGGACTTCGGATGTCTGGCCGCAAACTGCGCCGTCCCGACAAGACCGTCGCAACCGCCGACCACAACGTGCCGACCGACGGCACACCCTCCGCAGCGTTGATCCAGGACGCGCTCTCGCGCAAGCAGGTCGAGACCCTGGAGAAGAACGCGGCTGACTTTGGAGTTCCGGTCTACAGCCTCGGCTCGGAAACCCAGGGCATCGTCCATGTGATCGGCCCGGAGCTGGGATTGACCCAGCCCGGCATGACGATCGTCTGTGGTGACTCCCACACCTCCACACACGGTGCTTTCGGCGCCCTTGCGTTCGGAATCGGGACTTCTGAAGTCGAACATGTCATGGCAACCCAGACCCTGGTCCAGAACAAGCCGAAGACCATGCGGATCAACTACTCGGGCACGCTCGGCGAAGGCGTCACATCGAAGGATCTGATCCTGGCGACGATCGGCAAGCTCGGCACCTCCGGCATGACAGGCTACGTGGTCGAATATGCCGGGGAGGCGATCGAGGCCCTGACGATGGAGCAGCGTATGACCGTCTGCAACATGACGATCGAAGGCGGCGGGAAGGCCGGCATGATCGCTCCCGATGAGACCACCTATGAATACATGCGCGGCAAGCCGGGCGTTCCGGACGATTTCGATGCCGCGGTTGGGAAATGGAACCAGCTGCCAACCGATCAAGGGGCGACTTTTGACACCGAGGTCGAGATTGACGCGACGCTGATTTCGCCGATGGTCACCTGGGGGACCACTCCGGGAATGGTGATCCAGGTCACGGACACGGTGCCGGACCCGGAGAAGATGGACTCCGCGGCCGACCGGGAAGCGGCCGAAAGAGCCCTTCAGTACATGGGGCTGGAAGCCGGTACACCTATGGAGCAGATCAGGCCCGAGCGTGTCTTCATCGGCTCCTGCACCAACTCGAGGATCTCGGACCTGCGTGAAGCCGCCGGTGCGATCAAGGGCCGCAGGGTAGCCGGGAGCGTCAGGGCGATGGTTGTTCCCGGATCTGCCCTGGTCAAGACGCAGGCTGAAGAAGAGGGTCTCGACAAGATTTTCGAGGAGGCCGGCTTTGAATGGCGCGGTGCTGGCTGTTCGATGTGCCTCGGTATGAATCCCGACACCCTCTTCGAGGGCGAGCGCTGCGCCTCGACCTCAAACCGGAATTTCGAAGGACGTCAGGGCAAGGGCGGCCGGACCCATCTCGTCAGCCCGACCATGGCAACAGCCGCAGCCATCGAAGGTCACTTCGTAGACATCAGGAACTGGAGCTAGAAATGGAAGCGATCAACATAATCGAAGGCGAAGTCGCGGTTCTGGACCGCAGTGACGTCGACACCGACCAGATCATCCCGAAGCAGTTCCTCAAACGGGTTGAGCGAACCGGCTACGGCGAGTTCCTCTTCTATGACTGGGTCAGGGACGGCGAGATCAAGCTCGAGCCGCACCCGATCCTGGTCTCCGGGCGGAACTTCGGCTCTGGCTCCTCGCGTGAACATGCGGTCTGGGCGCTCCATCAGTTCGGCTTCAAAGCCGTAATAGCCCCGTCCTTCTCGGACATCTTCTATTCGAACAGCACCAAGAACGGCTT
>JAGQUU010000043.1 GCA_020438345.1 Solirubrobacterales bacterium
GTGCCGAACGCGTTGAACATCATTTTCTGAAAGCCGGCACTGATCCGCTTGTAGGCCGGGGTCATCATCCGTGAAACATTGAAGCCGACTGCGTCGAGCGAGAGAACCCCTTTGACCTGACTGGTTGAAACTCCCTCGACCCTGAGGAATGAGGGTTTGGTCGCCAGTAGCGAGGAGATCTGCCCACCGGCCGAGTCGCCGCCGATCACCAGCCGGTTCGGATTGCCGCCAAACTCGCGGATGTGCTCGTTGACCCAGCCGAGGGCCCGGGCCGCATCCTGGTGCGAGGTCGGGTACCGCAACCGTTCCCTTGACAGGGCGAGGGGCCCGTCGAGATCAGGGGAGAGCCGGTAGTTGATCGAAACGAAGATGAAACCGGCATCCACCAGGGCCTTTGCCTTGTAACCCATGGTGGAGCTGACCTTGTCGCCGGTGAACCAGCCACCGCCGTGGATCCACACGAATACCGGTCTCGGCCGGGGCGACTCGGCATTCGGCACATAAACATCCAGCAGGTTGGAACCCTTTTGGGCATTGGCGGGGCCGTAGGCGATGTTGGACTCGATCGTGTACGGATCCGCGGCCCTGGCGGGGGTCGCGAGAACCACGAAAGCAGCAAGGCAACCAGCCAAGGCAAGCAGCAACGGGCGCAGAAAGGCGTCTTTTCCTTCTTGAGGCATTCGGAGAAGGTAACACCAGAAGGCGGGCCGGGGTGCGCCCGGCCCGCCTTTATTTCAGGCGATGGCCGGGGCGTCAGGCAGACGCTCGATTGCCGCATCGAGGTCTTCCTGCGGGATCTCAAGGTCCTGAAGCTCGCCAGCAAGAAAGGCCTGGTAGGCGGCCATGTCGAAATGGCCGTGCCCGGAAAGTCCGAGCAGGATGACCCGCTCCTCCCCCGCGTCCCTTGCCGCTTCGGCTTCGGTGATCGCTGCCCTGATCGCATGGGCTGGTTCCGGCCCGGGGATGATCCCCTCGGTCCGCGCGAAGAGCATCGCGGCTTCGAAAGCCGCTACCTGTGGCACTGCGGTCGCCTCGACCAGGCCCTCGTGAACGAAGGTACAAAGGCTCGGTGCGTCTCCGTGGTAGCGGAGCCCTCCGGCATGAACCGGGGCCGGCACGAAATCATGCCCCAGGGTATACATGGGCATCAATGGCGTCATGCCGACTGTATCGCCGAAATCGTAGGCGTATTTGCCCTTTGTAAGGGTCGGGCAGGCGGCAGGTTCCGCACCGAGGAACCGGGTGGTCTTGCCGTTGCGGATGTTCTCCCTGAGGAAGGGGTTGATCAGCCCTGCGAAGTTCGATCCGCCACCGACACAACCAACCACTACATCGGGATATTCGCCGGCCATCTCCAGGGCCGAGATCGCTTCCTGACCGATCACCGTCTGGTGCAGACAGACATGGTTCAGGACCGACCCGAGTGCGTAGTTCGCGTCGGGCGAGCCGGCGGCGACCTCAACTGCTTCGGAAATGGCAATCCCGAGACTCCCGCTCTCATGGTGTGCCTGGGACCGGCCGGCCTCGGTCAGGTTCGA